>CAIVKT010000501.1 GCA_903906615.1 uncultured Bacteroidota bacterium
CATTGCCGGATGAGGTGATACTTAAGGAATACAAATTTTACCCCGGCAGGTTCGAGCTGCACACGCCGCAAAAGGTCATTAAGCTATCTAACCGCGAATCGCAGATCATAGCCATACTGTGCGCCAATACCAACAACGCCATAGACCGCCGCGAGCTGCTGCAGCAGGTGTGGGGCGATGATTCATTCTTCAACTCGCGCAACCTGGATGTGTACATCCGCAAGATACGGGGCTACTTTGAAGGCGCTGACGGCATAGAGATAGTGACCCTAAAAGGCCATGGCTACCATTTTGTAGTGGCCTGACCGCAGCAGTATGACCAAATCCCTGAAAAGACCATTATTACTGATAAACAGGACATAATTGATTGGATTTAATTTGGATACTTCGGTTCTTTAATTAAATTTGTCTCATTAAATGAACTAAAACAAAGGATTGTGGCGTACGAAAACAAAAATTTTGGAGATAACCGTGGGGATCAGCACAATGAGAGCATCTACAGCAAGCGGGTAAAAGCAGGCAAAAGAAGGACCTACTTTTTTGATGTGCGCTCCACACGTGGCAGCGATTACTTCATCACGATAACGGAAAGCAAAAAACGCGCTGATGATAATGGCTACGACCGCCATAAAATGTTTTTGTACAAAGAAGATTTCAACAAATTCCTGGCGGGCCTTGCAGAGACCATAAACTATGTGAAGACCGACCTGATGCCGGATTTTGATTTTGATGCCTTTAAGCACGACCAGGAAAACGAAGAGCGCCCCAACGTGGAATCTCATTCGATGGTGAATGCGGAAGGTGAGGTTTCAGAAATTTCAGACGTTTCGGAGATAGCACATACTACACCCGAAGTATCAGAAATAGTAGCCCTCAACGACAACACCAGCGTTGACGATTGGAAAATGTAAAATGCAGTGCTTTACAATATTCGAAAAGCCGTTGCATGGTGCAGCGGCTTTCTTGTGCGAGTACAACCCCGCCTCCCGCAGAAAAAGCCGAACGTTGTGCCGAGAGGTATTATCTGCTCTACGCGAGTCCGGAGCGTCCTCGCTGAAGAAGCGAGAGACACTCCGGGGACACTAAAAAAATCTCCGCTTTTTTTTGTAAACAACAACTCCCTTTAGGGCTGGGTTTTTATTTCTCCCTTTAGGGTCGGGGTAGCTTCACCTCCTTGGGCATGAACATGGATGCGTTGCCGCCGTTGCGGATGACATCGCGCACCAGGGTTGATGATATGGTGGAGTACAGCGGCGAGCAGGTGAGGAAGATGGTTTCAATGTCTGTAGCCAGCATACGGTTCATATCGGCAATTGCTTTTTCGTATTCAAAGTCGCTGATGTAGCGGATGCCGCGCAGTATGTAGTTGGCGCCTATTTTGTGGCAGTAATCAACCGTAAGGCCCTCGTAGCCGGTGACCTGTATACGCGGGTCGTTCTTAAAGATCTCCTGTATCCAGCCGGTGCGCTGCTCTACGCTGAACATCGGCTGCTTGGAAGAGTTGGTGCCGATGCCGATGACCAGCTTATCGAACAGGTTGACTGCCCGCTCTATAATATCTACATGGCCGAGTGTAACGGGATCAAATGTGCCGGGGAATAAACAGATACGTTCCATATATCATGCGGTTGGTTGATGAAAAAATGTAAAGATGGTCATTCCGTAATTCTTCATGCGCTGAAAGTGCGGGTGCTGCCGGTAATCATTGCTCGTGGTATGCTCCATGATGAACAGGCCACCGGGTTGCAACAATTGCTGCCCGAAGACAAGCTGCGGCACCTCATCCATATTAGCAAGCGCATAGGGCGGATCGGCAAAGATAAGGTCGAACTTATCGGTGCATTGCTTCAGGTATTTGAATACATCGCCACGGATGATTTGTAGCCGGTCTTGTATATGCAGGGCCTCTGCGGTCTTTTTAATAAAATCAACGGAGGTAGGGTCGCGCTCCACGGTGGTGATGTGGGCTGCACCATGCGATGCGAACTCGTAGCTGATGCTACCGGTGCCACCAAAGAGATCGAGCGCGCGGATGCCATCGAGGTCTATACTATTGGCCAGCATATTGAAGAGGGCTTCCTTGGCCAGCTCTGTGGTAGGCCGGGCGGGTATGCGCGCGGGCGGGTTGAAGCGCCTGCCACCAAACTCACCTCCTACGATACGCATGTGAACAGTTGTTGTGCCAGGAAAATGGCAGGGTCCCAGCGGGTGGCTATGTTGCGCCCGTTGCCGCCCCGTATGCCGGGGAAGTACTGCGAGAGGTCGCACACCACATCATACTCAGCCGCGCTTACGGCATTGCACCGCAGCGATATTTTGGAGGGCGATATGTTGTTCTCCTGGCACAGCTGCCGTATCTCGAAAGCAATGTCCTCGGCGGTAGTGTAGTCGAATACCTTGTGCCACAGCAGCTGGCTGTAGTTGTGCAGGGTGGCGCATACCTGCTCGCCGGTAAGGCAGCATTGCAGGTACAGGCTTTGCTTATTGGCATTACGGAACTGGTATATAGGCATTGGCAGTACCGCGGCCTTCTTAAAATTGATCTTGATGAGCTCTGAAATGTATACAGGCAGGCCCATTACATACTTTGCCTTGTCGTCGTCCAGGTTATAGGTGTCTATAACGTCTTTGCGCTCTATGAAGTGCAGGCGTTTCAGCCATTCTTTGGCGGCAGCTTCTTCGTACAGGGCATCGGGTATTACAAGTTGCTTGTTGTTGCAGATGAATACGCCCTTTACCTTCTCGCGCACGGCCAGCAAAGGCTCCTGCCCGAAGAGGTGCTCGAAGAAATTGATCTCCCATACGGGCTTGTTCTTATTGTAGCCGGTGTAGTGCATGGTGAGCAGTTCCTTATTGAGCCCAAACCCGGCAGCCAGCATACCCCGCTGCAACAGCACACAAATGACCATAGCCACGCCCGACGTGACAGACTCATCCTCGCGCACATTCCAAACCTGTTCGAATATATTATTGTTATTTGCCGCCATACTTGTGTACGCCCGTGGGAATAGCTTCCTTATTTTAAGGTAAATGTAGTAAAAATATTATCGTGGAGGGGATTCCGTCATTGAATGGAGGAAGCATTTAAACAAAGCAGATTAGAGATTCGATTCTACTATTTATTTAAAATCATTGTTGATCTGTTTTATAAACAGATATACCGTCATCAGAAC
>CAIVKT010000502.1 GCA_903906615.1 uncultured Bacteroidota bacterium
TCCTCCTTACTTTTTAATAGCCATTTTGCGCATCAGCAGGTCTTGCTGATAAAGTTGATACCTGTAGGCCGATGATGCCTCCATATCCTTTACCATTTCCTCTATTTCTTTATCGCTGCCCTCGGGGTCATAGTCCTTATTCAGGTTGTTGTTGAAGAGCACGCCCACGCCCTGCCACACTACTGCCGAGAAGCCACCCTTCAGCTCTTTTACAATGCTGTAGCAGTTTTGCCCGGTTTGCCTGTTGATGAGCTTGATGAGTATATGTCCCTGGTCTATGCTCAGGTTTTTCAGCGGTTGTTTAAAGGTCTGGTCCAGGCTGTGGTCTATGGATTTTAGGTATTTTTTGCGGTCGTGGCGGCCATCCATTTTCTCCAGGTTGTCGTTGATGCCCTTGAATACGGCTGCCGCAGTAATGGCATAAGGGTACACCGTGAAGATGTCGTTGCGCAGCCTGTCGCGGCGCAGCTTTTCGGCGGGGTCCAGGTACTTCTCTACTTTTGTGTATTCATCAAGCAGTATCATGGGGTACACCTGGCCTTTCTCCACTACAGCGCCCAGTCTTATGGTGTCGTTTACCGAGTTTTGCGCCCACGCCCCTGTACTTGCTACCAGTAGCAACAAAAAAGCCGATATGTACAGTGCGCGCCGCATAGCTTGTGTAAATTTCCGAATTTATTATGATAAAAACGCTATTATTCGGCGTTAATTATCTATATGTTGTTAATGTTTTTGCAATATTAAATAATGGCACATTCTTTGAACGATATAAATGGTAATTTTGCACCCGGATCATGAAAAACGCAATACTGGCATTAGTAGTTATAGCATTGGGTGTGGTATCCTGCAACAAAGAGCCCCAACAGCTCTCCAAGCAGCAAATAAAGCATCAGATAGATTCCATCACACAGGTGCGCATCAGCGAGTCGGATATACAGGCGCATATAGACCTGGAGCGCAGGATAAAGATAGAAGTAAAGGCCAAGGCCGACTCTATAGTGGAAGCCCAATCGCGCCCCAAAGACACTGCCGCTGCTACGCATGTGCTGCGCTCTGTGCCGCCGGTAAGGCCGGGTATGATACCCCATGTGCCGGGAAGCAGACGATAACCCCATCCCCATATGCTGCTCAAAGACACACAACGCCCCATACTGTTTTTTGACGGGGAGTGTAATTTGTGCAACAGTGCTGTGCAATACGTCATCAGGCACGATAAAAAAGAACAGTTCCTTTTTGCGCCGCTGCAATCACAGGCGGGTAAAGAACTGCTACAGGTGATGCCGGCCAATATCCCTGATAGCGTGATACTATACTACCGGGGCACGTACTATGTGCGCTCCAATGCCGCCCTGCATACTGCCCGCCTGTTGGGTGGCTGGCGCTCGTGGCTATATGCCCTCACTGTGCTGCCCTGCTCCCTCCGCGATCCTTTCTATAACCTCATAGCCCGCAACCGCTATAAATGGTTTGGCAAGAGCGATACCTGCATGGTGCCGACTAAGGAGTTGGAAGCGAGATTTCTTCTTTAAGTCAAAAAGCAAAAGTGAAAACCTTAAAGTGAGTTTGGCAAAATGTCCCGCTCGCTGATTTTTTTTTGTCCCGATAGCTATCGGGATAACTCTGATTGCGATTATTTATTTATGTCAATACTGGCAAGGGTTTTGGACGTATATAAATTTACAGATGTCCCATTCGATGTCACATTTTTTTAGTCGTTAGTCGAAAGTATTTAGTCGTTAGCCTGTAGGTTGAACACTAAGACCACAAAAATTTCACTAAGACCACAATGTATCAGGCGTACGAAAAATACTCTTTGATGGCACAAAGGTCGTGAAGAAAGTAATACAGCCCAAGACGTTTTATCTATGCGGGTATTGGTGGGAGCTATGATTTGTAATGATGAGGGTAAGAACGATGATTTTTGATCGTAATCCCGAATAATCATAATAATTCGGGATTGTAATCCGGAAATATCATAATGGTTCGGGATTTGGGGATATTTGTCTGAACTATGATTTGGAATGATAGTCGTGAAAACTATGATGGTATTACCTGTTGTTCCAAGCCCAATAGATGCGGTCATTTCGAATGAAGCCACGATTTTTCATCGGGGCGAAAAGAGAAATCTCCTGAACCTTTGTATGCGGCACAATAAGTGGCGGTGTCGCTGCTATCGGGCTTTTTGCAGTGGTTAGGGAGATTCCACCACTACGTTTCGCTGCGCTGCACTCCGTTCGGAATGACACTACTATTGGGCTATTCTTTAATGATCTTCTTCACCGTTTTATTGCCTTCTTCATCTATCAACTCCAGCAGGTACATGCCGGTGGGCAGTGCATTAAGCGATATACTGTTATTGCCTGCTTTTAGTGTACCGTGTTGTAGTGTAGTGCCTACTATGTTGTGCAGTCTATAGTTTGTTGGGGTGGGTATGTTGTCTATTTGTAGTTGGTTAGTTGCAGGGTTAGGGAAAATAGATAGTTCAGTCCTTAATGGTGACACTTCTGTCATTAAATACCCACAATATGGGTATGTAACCTTACGAATACGTGGATTATTTATTTGGGCAATATACAAATTACCACAGCTATCAAATGCAACTGAATTAGGGTTACTTATTTCTGCAGCTGTAGCGACATCCCCATCGCCGGTATATCCCGAAGTTCCGTTGCCTGCAACAGTATGAATTATTCCGTCATTGTCTACTTTTCTAACCCTATTATTGTAACTATCCGGTATGTATATTAATCCATCTTCACCAATACCAATATATGTGGGGGAAATATTTGCCGATGTGGCAGCAATATTATCGCCATTATAAATATAACTGGAAGAATTGCCAGCAATAGTAGTAATAATACCATCTATATTTACTTTTCTCACCCTAAATGTTGCTGCATCTGATATATACATATTCCCAGACGCATCAAAACATAAATTGCCAGGGCTACATTGGGCAGCGGTAGCTTGCTCACCATCACCACTCCCGCCCGCCATGCCATTTCCGACAATAGTACTAATAATCCCAGAAGCATTTATCTTACGA
>CAIVKT010000503.1 GCA_903906615.1 uncultured Bacteroidota bacterium
GGCGTGCCTTATGGCCAGTCAGATGCCCTACCCTATATCAAACAATACTTTGCAGGCGGCCCCTACAGCCTCCGTGGCTGGCGCATACGCACCCTGGGCCCCGGTAGTTACTACGACATCACCGCAGGCAGCAACACCGACCAGATAGACCGGACCGGGGATATAAAACTGGAACTGAATGGCGAATTCCGCTTTCCTATTTCCATGCTCTTTGCCGGCGCGGTAAAAATGAATGGTGTTATCTTCGGCGATGCCGGCAACATATGGCTCGCCAAAAAAGACCCCAGCTACGTAGGCGGCAACTTCGACCTTGAATACCTTGGGCAAGACATTGCCGCAGACATGGGTGGCGGGTTACGGTTCGATATCGCCTCCTTCCTCACCTTCAGGCTTGAGGCAGCAATACCTGTCAAGAAGCCGTATGTAGACAACAACTACGGCTGGGTCTTCAACCAGATAGACATATTCAACTCCACCTGGCGCGTTAATAACCTCATTGTATTTGCCTCTATCGGGTATCCGTTTTAGCGCAATTTCAAAAAATATTTTTATCTTACATTGTAATAAATAGAGGCAACAAAGCAAATGCGTTCCTACAGCCACAAAGAGATAAAGCAATTCATGAATTCAAAGCTGGTCGTTAGTATTAACCTGGCGCTGAATGTAATTCTTATACTCGCTGGATTTGCCGAATTGAAAACTTTTATCGGCAGAAAGGATACATCTCTTATCTGGCTTGGTATATTTTCTATTCTGCTTTTTGGGTTTTGTCTCGCTATAAATATCATCCAGCTACGCAAGGCTATGAAACCAAAAACAGTCCGGCTATGAACAACAGAAAACAAATGCGCTCCTACAGCGATGAAGAGATCAGGCAGTTTATGAACTCCAGGCCCATCACGCTTATCGGGCTGGCATGTAGCACAATGCTGATAGCAGCAAGTTTCATAGAGTTGTATAATTTCAGTAGCAGAAAGCAACCAGGTTGGGTCATGATCACTGCAGTTCAACTCCTGTTTTCCTCCGTCGGATTTACAGTCAATTTCATCCGCCTGAAACAATTAAAGAAGTCCGCACGTAGCGTCAGTTAACCTCAGCTCACAAATATTTTATTCACGCCATTCTCTACAATATACTGCTTGCGGAATACGGACTTAAAATTCTCCTGCACCTCTACCCACTGGCTTGGGTCATTCACAATGTAATTGAAGCCCAAATGCCCGCCGGGCGCTACCGCAGCCGCGCACAGCGACAGGAAAGCTGTGCTGCACACAAAATCAGGTACGGTGCGGTTATTAAAGATATCAATGAATACAAGGTCGTACTTGGCTTTGTTCTGCCGCATATAGTCCTGCGCGTCTGCGCATACGGGCGTTGTATGTGCCGCCACATCGGGCTGCATAAACTCCATGGCCCAGCCCAGCACCACCTCATCTATGTCCACTAATGTGTTGTTGGTCACCACACCCTTCTGCCTGATGATATGCAGCATACTCCCCAATCCTGAGCCCAGTACCAGCACGTTCTTCACCGAAGGTAGTACGTCTTTAAAATAGCCCAGCATGGCCAGGGCAGGTGTGTACAGGTTACCATCAGAATACAGCGCATCGGGCGTGGCCAGTTGCAGTCGGCCACGGTACAGGAGCAGTTCCAGGTCGGGGTTTACCGCTCCCGGCCTGCGTCTCAGGGTCAGGGGGTAAATGTAGCTGAACAGCTTTTTGTAAAGAGGTATGCGGATATGATCAGTTGTAAATGGCTGAATGGATTATTCCCTGTCGTTGCGCATCCTGCGACGGCGGAAGAGGGGCACTTTATTTTCATTGCCGTTGATCAGCCTGCTGATGTTCTTATGGTGCGTCAGCACTACAAGAAAAGCCGTTGCTATGGCAAACACGCGGTAGCTCAGTTCCTGTGCATGTGCGTTGAAAATAGAGATCAGCAACAGCGGGAACGCAATGCTGGCCACGATAGAGCTAAGAGATACATAGCGCGTAAGCACCAGCATCAGCAGGAACACAACAACAAGGCTCAATGCAACTATCGGGTGTATAGACAAGATCATGCCGAACAGTGTGGCTATCCCCTTGCCGCCCCTGAAATCGGCCCATATCGGGAAGATATGGCCTACTACAGCCGCAAGGCCAAGGAATATCTGGAGGTTGACAAATGGCTCGCTGAGCGGCACCAGTACGGAGAGTAAAGCCAATTTAACAGCGAGGAAGCCTTTAAGCATATCCACCAGCATCACACCGCAACCGGCTTTCTTGCCCAACACCCTGAATGCATTGGTAGCGCCTGCATTGCCACTGCCATGCTCACGTATATCTATCCCGAAAACCCAATTGCTTACCCAAACCGCCGTAGGAATTGAACCGATCAAATATGCTAAAATAAGAAGAAGCGCTATGGTCATTTCAAATCTAATTCTGTTATTGAATGAAACAAATTTAAACCAACTTTATCACATATCCTAATCGGGTATTAGATAATATCTATAGTGTAAATGTGCTTATTTATAACAACTTAGTATAAAAAACGTACCATGCACCCTATTTCTCAAAGACCATGGCTATCCAATTGGCCTGCTCTTTGATGTTCTTATATTTAAACCCTGCACCAGTAGCAGCTTGCATAATTATTTCGCGGTCATCTGTCAGCAGCCCGCTCATTAATAAAGTACCGCCTGCCGCCAATTTATCATACAGCATGGGCATGTATTGCAGCAGAATGTGCCTGTTTATATTGGCCAGTATCAGTTCCGGCGCATAGTCCCCGGCTATCTCCAGCGAGCCTTGCATCACCGTTATTTTATCGCACTTGTTTCGTTCTGTGTTCTCCAGTGTGTTGGTCACCGACCATTCGTCATTGTCTATAGCCAGTACATCAGCTGCGCCCAGCATCTCGGCAAGTATGGCCAGCACGCCCGTTCCTGTACCAAAGTCCAGCACTCTTTTACCCTTTACATCCAGTTCTTTCATCCACAGCATCATCAGCTGGGTAGTGGCATGGTGGCCGGTGCCAAAAGACATTTTCGGGGTGATCACAATATCATAAGGCGTAGCTACCTGTATATCATGGAAATGGGCGCGTATGGTGCAGAAGCCTTCCACCACCACCGGCTCAAAGTTCGACTCCCACAGGGCGTTCCAGTTTTGCGCCGCTATCACTTCTGTGGTATAGTCAGCGCCTCGTTGCGCAGCTATCCCCTTTAGCTCTTCTTCATTAAATGCAACTTGCCCTATATAGGCATACAGCTTACCATTATCATCCTCAAAGCCATCGTAGCCTGCCTCTGCAAGCAAAGCAATGAGTACATCACATTCATCCTGTGAAGTGATCGTTAGTGTTACCTTTAAATGTTGCATGATAGCTTACAGCGCCCTCCTGATGAGCTTGATGACCAGCGCCAATATAGCGCCGCCTACAGCCGCTGTGATCACCTCGTTCACATAGATGTTTGAGGTAATGTCCAGCTTAGTGCCAAAGAGCCTCGTGCCTATGTAGCCACCCACAATACCT
Source organism: uncultured Bacteroidota bacterium (assembly GCA_903906615.1). Lineage (GTDB taxonomy): Bacteria > Bacteroidota > Bacteroidia > Chitinophagales > Chitinophagaceae > Nemorincola. The sequence continues at coordinate 3,520 of CAIVKT010000503.1, forward strand.
ATAACGATATCCAGCAGTATGCTGTTGCTGTCTGAGTTCACCAATGCGCCGGCTATCCAGCCTGCAATAGCGCCTATGATAATGATTACGAGAATGTGCGGCATAGGTCTGTTTTTTAAAGTTCTTATAAAAGTAATAAAAGGTTGCACAATGTGCAACCTTTTGTTTTCAACTCACCATAGTATCTGTAAATTATTCGTCGTCTTTATCTTTTGTCTTCTTGCCACCCGGTGCAGCAGGCTCATCATTATCTTCCGGCTCTACGCGCAGGTTTTTCTCCTGCTGGTCCATACTGCCCGGCAGTGCGCTGTTATACAATACACGGCGTGTAGGTATGTCAGAGATAATGCGGAATTCTGTACGGCGGTTCAGCTGGCGGCCTTCGGGGTTGTCTTTGCCATTAGTTTCGTTAGGTGCTGCGGCATTCTTCTTGCCGAAACCCTTAGCGGTCAGGCGATCCCTTACAACACCATTCTTTTCCAGGTAATCCAGTACAGATTGTGCACGGCGCTGAGACAACTGGAGGTTGTATTCGTCACTGCCTTTAGCATCTGTATAAGAATATATCTCTACAGTGATAGATGGATTGTCCATCAGGAAGTGTACTACCGAATCCAAAGAAGAAACAGACTCAGGGCGAAGCGTAGCCTTGTCATAATCATAATAGATATTGCTTACACTAAAACTGTTGCGGATACTGTCAAGGTATATAGTTACCATCACAGTATCGCTTGGGTCAGAGCGTTTGATCTCCATTGTACTTACTGATGCACGTGAAGAAGTATAGCCTGATTTGTCGCCGGTAACCACATAAGAATGGCCACGGTTGATGCTGAAGTAGAAGTTACCATCTTCTGAATTGTAGGTATTCATTTCACCTTTCTGGTCTACCAGTTTCACAACCGTCTGTGGAACCAGGTCGCCAGATTTCTTGCTCACCACTTTACCCATGATAGCCAGCGTAGGCTCGTACTGTATGCGCCAGATGTCGTTACAGCAGGTTGGGTTTTTAAGTGCGTAAGAACCGATACGGTTAGATACTACATAAGCATCCGGTTTGCCCAATGGGTCCTTGATAAAATAAAGCTCATCAGCAGATGTGTTGATCGGGTAGCCCATGTTATGCACATCAGTAAAGCGTGATGGACCACCTGTAGCTTCGTAGATATCAAATCCACCCATTGACTTCAGGCCGTTCGTTGCAAAATAAAGGCTGTTGGTGCGAGAGTCATAATATGGAGTGATCTCATCGCCGCTGGTATTGATCTTCTTACCACAGTTTTGCGGACGGCGGTATGAACCGTTACGGGGATCTATGATCGAGTACCATATATCATACCCGCCACGGCTTTGCAGCTTACGGTTAGAAGAGAAGAAAAGTACATCTTTTTTGCCCACCTTAGCCACGAAA
>CAIVKT010000504.1 GCA_903906615.1 uncultured Bacteroidota bacterium
AAAGAATAAGAAAGTAAGAAAAGCGGTAGTCAATAAACACATCACATTGTATTACCGGTATTTCCCGAAAAAGAAATTTGTTGTGTTATTGACTTTTTGGAATACACATCAAGATAGCAGGAAACTGAAATATTAATTCAGTTCCCTGCTACCCTATTAATACCCTCTCCCTTCCTGTTTTTCCATATAGTTCATAAAGGCACGGTTGGCTACACGGTTGCCGCCCGGTGTGGGGTAGTTGCCGGTAAAGTACCAGTCTCCCTGGTTGTGGGGGCAGGCATCATAGAGGCCCTCTATTGATTGGTAAATAACATCCACTTCTGCATTCACTTCTTCGTGGCGCAGCATCTTAGCTATCTTCCTGCTGATCTCTTCGGCTGTGAAGGAACTGTACACACCTTTTACAAAGTTCTGCTCGTGCAGTTTGCCATTGTCTTCGGCCTCTTTGCATTGGTTGTATATCTCCTGTAGTTTGCCGGCGTTGCCGGTATCGGCAAGGAGGCCTACGGCAGCCTGGAAGGCAATGAAGTCGCCCATGCGGCTCATATCTATGCCATAGCAATCGGGATAGCGTATCTGAGGGGCAGATGATACTACGATGATGCGCTTTGGCCCCAGGCGGTCCACCATTTTAATGATGCTCTCTTTGAGTGTGGTGCCTCGTACTATGGAGTCGTCAATGACCACAAGGGTATCAATGCCTCTCTTTACGGTGCCATAAGTAATATCGTATACGTGCTGCACCATTTCATTGCGCGAGGCATCTTCGGTGATGAAGGTGCGCAGCTTTACGTCTTTGATGGCTATCTTCTCTATGCGCACACGGCGGCTGATGAGTTCGCGCATATCTTCTTCGCTCATGCTGTCGCGGCGGGAGAGGATGCGTTGTAATACCGCTTCTTTCAGGTAGTCTTCCAGGCCCTTGATGAGGCCATAGAAAGCTATTTCGGCAGTGTTGGGTATGAAGGATACAATGGTGTTTTTAAGGTCGTTGTTCAGTTCTTTCAGCACTGCTCCGGCCAGGTTGCGGCCCAGTTGCATGCGCTCGCGGTATATATCGGGGTCGCTGCCGCGGCTGAAGTAGATGCGCTCAAAGCTACATGCGGTATGCTTGCGCGGGGCAAGTATCTCCACATCGCTGAATTCACCTTTGCCGGTAACAATAATAGCATGGCCGGGTTCCAGCTTGCGTACTTCCTGTTGTGTTACATTAAAGGCGGTCATGATGGCGGCACGCTCTGATGCTGCCACTACTACTTCATCGCTCTTATAGTAATAACACGGCCTGATGCCATTGGCATCGCGCATTACAAAGCTATCGCCATTGCCTATGAGGCCACTGAATACAAAGCCGCCATCGAAATGAGTGGTCGCCTGCTTCAGTATGCCTTCTATATTGAGGGATGACGGGTTGAGGTCATCGGCCTGGCACAGGTAGTAGTGTATGGTCTCTATCATAGCCCCGAGATCGCTCTCGCGCAGGGTACCTGAGGGGTGCTGGGTCAGCATATCAAAAAGCTCGTCAGTATTCACGAGGTTGAAGTTGCCGGCCATGGCCAGGTTGCGGGTAGGGTTGATGTTGGTCTTTATAAATGGATGGCAGAATTCTACATTGTTCTTGCCCTGCGTTCCATAGCGCAGGTGCCCGAGGAGTACCTCGCCTGCAAAGCGCATATAGCCCTTCATAAGGCCGGGATGCTGTAGTATCTCGGGGTACATCTGCTCCAACTCGGTTACTTCCTGGTTGATGTTCTGGAAGATCTGGGCGATAGCCTGGGAACCGCTTACGCGCAGGCGGTTCATGTGCTGGTGCCCCGGTTCGGTGTTCAGCTTTACAGATGCTATACCTGCGCCGTCCTGGCCGCGGTTATGCTGCTTTTCCATAAGCAGGTATAGTTTGTTGAGGCCGAAGAAGGCGGTACCGTACTTGCGGTGGTAGTAAGAAAGTGGTTTCAGGAGGCGTATGTAAGCCAACCCACATTCGTGCTTTAAAGCGTCAGACATGAGGGTGCAAAGATAAGGTGATTGTTGATAGGTTGATAGATTGATAAGTTAATACGGTGATAACTATTATTGATAGTCAGCTGTTTGCCTTTTTTACCGTGGATTTGGAGGGAAAGTATTTTATCTATACGACTTTTTTTATCTGTTTTTTTAGCTTCGGTATTAAGGATAGCGCCAATAAGTATGGAGGCTCCGATGAGGAAAAGACATATAGAAGAGAATTTTTGCACATATACAATGCGCTTAGCGGTGAGAAAGCGCTTTATTTTCTCTGCCAGGAAAACTTTTGAGAAATCTATACTCAGTATGATGATAAGGCAGGTGCCAAAGAGGATAACCCTGTACCAGGCTGTTGTATTAGCTATAAGCGTAACGGCGCCGAGCCAGGTGATCAATGCGCCCGGATTGAGGGTATTGACTAGGAAGCCACTGACGAATATTTTGGCGTAATGGCTGTTTTTAATAGCAACGGATGTAGAGTCGGGACGGATAGGCTTTTGTTTGCGTATAAGCCCGGCCAGAGCCATGATGATAAGTAGCCCCCCACCTCCAAAGGCTATGTAGCGTTCGTAGGGTTTCAGCATCTCCAGCCAGCGGGCGGCTATATTGGCCACGGTCACAAACAGGATGTCGCTGAGCGATACGCCCAAAACGAACGCCAGCCCGGCCCTATAACTGTAATTGATACTGTATTTAATGACTGCAAACAAGGTAGGGCCTACCGATATGGCCATGAACAGGCCTACCAGCACTCCTTTTACTATAGCGTCTATGACGTTTATATGCATAAGATCAAGGCTCCAAAAATCATACCTGCCCAAAATATGGGCCGGAGGGCGGTAAAGGTAGTAAAAGTGAGTGGGGTGAGATATGCGATATAACTTATCTTTGCACTCCAAATTTTTTATTGATCGTAAACCATAAAAAACAATAATGAATATGCAATTGCCTTTACAGACAAACTTTTACAAAGGAAAAGTACGCGATGTATACACTATCGCAGACAAGTACATGGTGATGATCGTTAGCGATCGTATATCTGCATTCGATGTGGTATTGCCTAAGTCTATACCTTACAAGGGACAGGTGCTGAACCAGATCGCAGCAGAGTTTTTGGATGCTACGCAGGATATAGTGCCCAACTGGAAGCTGAGTGTGCCGCTGCCTAATGCTATGATCGGTTATAAGTGCGAAACATACCCTGTGGAAATGGTGGTACGTGGCAACCTTACCGGCCATGCGTGGAGGACTTACAAAAGTGGCAAGCGCGAGTTGTGCGGTGTACCGCTGCCCGAAGGACTGAAAGAGAATGACTTTTTTGAGCAACCGATCATCACGCCTACTACAAAGGCGCATGAAGGGCATGATGAAGATATATCTCGTGAAGAGATCATCAGCAGCGGGCTGGTATCTAAAGAAGAATATGAGCAACTCGAAAAATATACGCTCGCGCTTTTTGAACGTGGCCGTGAAATAGCCAAGGGACGCGGGCTGATACTGGTGGATACCAAGTATGAGTTTGGCCACATAGGTGGTAAGATACACCTGATAGACGAAATACACACACCTGATTCATCGCGCTACTTTTATACCGAAGGTTATGAAGAGCGCCAGAAGAAAGGTGAGCAGCAGAAGCAGCTCTCGAAAGAGTTTGTGCGCGAGTGGCTGATGGAAAACGGCTTCCAGGGCCAGGAAGGCCAGCAAGTGCCGGAAATGACTGAAGAAGTGATAGGCAGCATATCGGAGCGTTACATAGAGCTGTTTGAAGTAGTAACCGGGAAGACATTTGTGAAGCATGATGTGAACCATACAGAGGAAGAAAGGAAGCTGGCGGAAGAGGTGAAGAAGCTGATGGCGTAAGTTGAATATTCTATAATGCTAATTGTGTCGCCGCCGGCGACACAATTAGAAAAATGAAACCGTATGGCCAAATTGACCCGGTTGAATAAATCAACCTTTGAGAACATTCTCCGGCTTATACAGGAAGCAAGAAGCAGAGCATTCAGCAAAGTGAATGCTGAACTGGTGCTGCTATATTTTAATGTGGGGCAGATCGTTTCTGAAAAAGTAGCAGCGGGTGTATGGGGAGATAATACAGTAGATGACCTTGCCTTGTACATTGAGTCTAAGATACCGGAATTAAAGTCGTTTAACCGCAGGGGGCTTTACCGGATGAAGCAATTTTATAAAACATACGCAGCACATTCGGAATGCGCCAATGTATGGGCTGAAATACAGCGTAAAAATGTAAAAGCGCTACCTGCACCGAGCAAAAAAAATAAAAGTAAAAAGGTAATTGTGTCGCTGGCGGCGACACAATTAAAGTCATCAGGCAAAAGCGGCAAAACCCTTGCTGGTGGCGCACTTGAAATTGTGTCGCCGGCGGCGACACAATTTCATGATATTGATAATATGAGTGGTGGGCTTGTCCAAAATCTGCTTACACAATTATCGTGGACCAACCATCTTGAAATACTTTCATCAACTAAAGCAGCAGAAGAGAAGCTGTTCTATATTTTCACTGCCATTAAAGAAAAGTGGAGCAAGGATGAATTAAGGAGGCAATTAAACTCGGCATATTATGAGCGTACCATGCTGGGAAATAAAGCAGTCGCTTCTCTGTCGCAAAAAAATCATGAAGGTCTATTGAATATTTTTAAGGATCCGTACGTTTTTGATTTTTTAGACCTCCCTGAGCAGCACTCGGAAAATGACCTGGAGCGAGCGTTGACTAAGAACCTACAGCGATTTATATTGGAGATAGGAAAGGGCTTTACGTACATGGGTTCGCA
>CAIVKT010000505.1 GCA_903906615.1 uncultured Bacteroidota bacterium
ACATTACATCAATAACCGCCTTGAATTAAGACGTGTTTTACATCGCAAAGAGATATACCGTTTCTTTCCATAACGCCTACTCCCACTCAATAGTAGCAGGCGGCTTGGAGCTGATGTCATATACCACACGATTGATGCCGCGCACACGGTTGATGATGTCATTGGATATTTTGGCCAGCAGGTCATATGGCAAGTGGCTCCAGTCGGCGGTCATACCGTCTACCGATGTAACTGCACGCAGGGCGCAGGTGTATTCGTAGGTACGTTCATCGCCCATTACGCCCACGCTTTGCACAGGCAGTAATATAGCGCCTGCCTGCCACACCTTATGGTATTCGCCGCTGTCGCGCAGGTGCTGTATGTATATGGCATCGGCCTCTTGCAGCATCTTCACCTTTTCGGCTGATACGGCGCCCAGTATGCGTATGCCCAGGCCCGGGCCGGGAAACGGGTGGCGGCTGATGAAAATATCGTCTATGCCCAGCTGGCGGCCCACTTTGCGTACCTCGTCTTTGAACAGCGCGCGCAACGGCTCTATCAGCGATAGGTGCATGATCTCCGGCAAGCCACCCACATTGTGGTGCGACTTGATAGTAGCCGAAGGCCCATGTATGGAGAGCGACTCAATAACATCGGGATATATAGTGCCCTGGCCCAGGAAGCTCACATCTGTAAGCTGCAAAGACTCTTCATGAAAGACTTCTATAAAGAGGCGGCCAATGATCTTGCGTTTTGTTTCGGGATCGCTTACACCATCCAGCTCGCGGTAAAAACGCTCATGTGCGTCTACGCCCTTGGTGTTGAGGCCCAGGTGTTTGTAACCATCCAGTACCTGCTGAAATTCGTCTTTGCGCAGCAGGCCGTTGTCTACAAATATACAATAGAGGTTATCGCCTATGGCACGGTGTATGAGCGTGGCAGCTACGGTAGAGTCCACCCCGCCGCTGAGGGCCATCACCACTTTTTTATCACCGGCCTCCGCTTTAATGCGGGCTACGGTTTCTTCTATGAAGGATGCGGGTGTCCAGTCTTGCACACAGCCGCAAATAGCTATAACAAAGTTCTTCAGCAATTGGCCGCCATCGGTACTGTGCGTCACCTCCGGGTGAAACTGTATCGCGTGAATCGTATGCTTTGCGTACGACGGGCCGGTTTTGAAAGCCGCTATAGGTATACTCTCAGAGCGGGCCAATACGGTGCAGCCTTCGGGTAATTGTTTAATGGTATCGCTATGGCTCATCCACACCTGTGAGCCATTATTGATGCCGGCAAATAAAGGATCGGCAGTAACAACATCCTGCAGGTGCGCCCTGCCATACTCGCGGTGCGTGCTCTTGCCTACTTCGCCCCCGGCCTGCTTAGCCAGCAGTTGCGCGCCATAGCATACTGCCAGTACAGGCAGCTCATTGGCCATAGCAGCGATATCGGGCATTGGCGCCTTGGGGTCGTTGACAGAGAACGGGCTACCCGAAAGGATAATGCCCTTTATGGAGCTGTCGTAAACCACGGGCTTGGTGCATGGCTGTATCTCGCAATACACATTCAGCTCGCGCACACGGCGTGCTATAAGCTGCGTAAACTGGGAACCGAAATCGAGTATGAGTATTTTGTTGTTCATTAACCCCAAACCCCTAAAGGGGCTTTATCTTATTTTGTTAACAATATAATTTTCCTACGTCCGGAGCGCTACGCTTGTGCAGTAGGTGTGCCGCCAAAATTGAAGGGCATTGTAGTGGCTTCCTGGTCCTTGATGTTGCCGTGCTGCGTTTCAAAGCGCTTTACGTTATCTATCAGGGCGCGCATCAGGCGCTTGGCATGTGCGGGGGTCATTACAATACGCGATTTTACTTTTGCCTTAGGCACATTAGGCATTACATTCACGAAGTCGATCACAAATTCCGCAAATGAATGCGTGATCACTGCGAGGTTAGCATATTCGCCATCCGCCATTTCTTCTGTAAGTTCTATATTCAGCTGCTGCTCCGGTACTAATTGGTCTGCCATAATAAGTAGTTTATATGAGGTGCGAATTTAGGTTAAATTGGTTGATAAGTTAAAAGGTTAACAAGTTGATAGGTTGGCGAAGATAATTTAGTAAGAATAATTGCATATAAGGCTAACAATTATCTACAAACCGCAAAAACTATACACCCTTCCTTTATGAGTTTGTCGAACGACACCCCATTAACTTATCAACCTTTTAACTTGTTAACCTATTACCCTTTTAACTTCTCAACATATCCCCTAACTTTGGCCACATATGAGGCAAGCAGGTATCTTTTTACTGGTCATGAGCATGGTGGCGTGCCGCCCGCACCTG
>CAIVKT010000506.1 GCA_903906615.1 uncultured Bacteroidota bacterium
CAGCAGGAAGATGGCTTTGTTGCCAAACCACGGTACGGGCGGGCTGAGCATGAAGAAGCAAGTCTGTTTGATGCCCTGCTCTATTGCTTTCGCGAGATTGAGGGTTTTGGGTGTGCTGATGATGTTGTACATGAAGCCCTTTGGCTCGGGTGTGCCTTTTGCAAAGCGGGATTTTATGAGGTCGGCGGGGGCTATGAGTGCAGACTCTTCTATTATCGGGTCGCTGATGAGGTACTGATCGCCTTGCTTACCATAGGCGACATAGTTGTGGGCATTGAAGTGAAAACGGAATGCTTCGGGCAGGTAGGGCAGGTAGAACACGCTGCCGAGCATGCCTGTAGGCTTGCCAGCGGCGAGGGCATCATCGAGGGCTTTCATGCCTTTTGCGGGATCGCTGAACTTCTGGGTTTGTATTTTTATATCCAACTGCCGTGCTACCCGCTTGAAGATGGCGCCGGGCCATATGCGGTAGGTAGTGCCGGGGATGCCTGCTATTTTAAGAAAGGGCAGGTGGCCGAAGAACAGCCCCGCACCTATGCCAAAGGCCATAGGCTCGCTGATGTCTATACCTTCGTGGCGCAGGAGGTTGGCGGTAACACCGCTCTCGCAATGGGCGTGCTGGTAGTGCTGAAATGCTTGGTCGCTCATTGGTGGTTCTCCTTCTTGTCTTGTCCGAAGTGGGTGAGCTTATCGGTAGTGATGTTGAATAAACGGGCGTATTCATCGAGCATGGACGGCTCCAACTCATTGAATACAGAGGGCTTGAAGTGTCGTTTGATCTGCCATTCCCATTTCTCCATGTATTTTGCGAGAAGTGTAATGTCCATGAGGTTCTTCTGCATGTAGTAGGGGATGGGGCTAAGTTCGCCTGCCAGCACCTGAGCCTCGGTCTTGGCCAGTTCTTCATCAATATCGTCCCATGCCTGCTTAGTGGCAAAGTTCTCGGCTTCCCATCCGGCAGAGTTCACGCCGGTGTATTTGCCGTCTTTGTCTACCGCATACATGAGTTTTTTTAGTTTTTCGCCCTCTTTAAAATTCCTTTGGTCTTGTGGAACTTCATCTACGTTCATTATCACGTGGTTTATACTGTTCTGAATTATCTGGCAAGATAAAGAATTACGGGGAAATGGTCGCTGTAGCCGTTGATCCAGTGGGTGCCTACAAAAGAGCGTTTAGGCTCACCCTCGTGGCCTTTGTATTTGTCTATGATGAAATCGGGTTTGAATATCTCGGCTTTATCGTAGTGCAGCTTGTGGTTCTTGTTTTGCAGGAAGGAGCCGGAGATGATGACCTGGTCGAAGAGGTTCCAACTATGTCGGTACTCTTCGGTGCCTGTGCCGCTGTTGTATATCTCTGTAAATGGATCGTACAAGCCTGTAGGAGCGACATCGTTTTTGTTTGCTTTGGCACCGAGTACGTTTACCACGCTGTTGTCGGTAGGGTTGTCGTTGAGGTCGCCCATTACAATTGCCTTTGCGTTGGGGTCATTCTTCATGATGGCATCTATGGCATCCTTGTTCACTTTGGCCGCAATAGCGCGCTTGGGGCCGCTCTCTTGTTCGCCACCGAGGCGGGAGGGCCAGTGGTTGACGAATACATGCACGGTATCGCCATTGAGGATGCCGCAGACATGCAGCACATCGCGGGTAATAGATTTGCCGCTCACGCCGGTGAGGTCTACATGCAATGGCTCGGCTTTAAGTACGCGGAACTGTGCCGGGTTGTATATCATGGCTACATTGATGCCCCTTGGGTCGGGCCCCTGGAACCATTCGTATTTGTAGCGGCGTTTGGCGATCTCGGGCTGCTGTGTGAGGTCGTGTAGCACGGTAGTATTTTCCACCTCGGCCATGCCTACGAGGGCCGGGCCATCCTGGCCGGGCATGTTCTGTATCACTGTGGCTATGTTGTGCAGCTTCTGCTCGTATATCTTTTGGGTGTAGTGGTACTTGCCCTCCGGGGTAAATTCTTCATCGTTCTTTGCGGGGTCGTGTACGGTGTCGAAGAAGTTCTCGCAATTGTAGAAGGCTATGGTAATATCATTGTCCTGCGCTTTTTGCGCACAGCCTGAAAGGCTTGTGGCGCACGCCAGCAGGAGTAGTATGAGCGACTTGTTGATCAGCATGAATATAAATTTACGTTAACCGGTTGTTTTTCTTTTGCTTTTCACTAATTTTCACAAAAATAGAAAGCTATGTCTATCAATCAATCTTTTATTATGGAGCTGCAACATGAGGCAGCCAACACGCACAAGATACTGGAGCGTATACCAACAGAAAAAAATGACTGGAAGCCCCATGATAAGTCTATGAAGCTGGGCAACCTGGTAACGCATATCAGTGACCTGCCCACGTGGATCACCATGATCATGACCACAGATGAGCTGGACCTGGCCAGTATGAACTACAAGCCGGTCATAGCCACAACCACCGCGCAGATAACGGAGACTTTTGATAAGAACGTGAAAGGCGCTTTGGCTGCGCTGGAAAATGGCAGTGATGAAGATTTTGGCAAGTTGTGGACCCTGCGCAGGGGCGATCATGTGATCGTGGCTATGCCTAAGGCGGCAGTATTGCGCTCTATGGTATTGAGCCACCAGTACCACCACCGCGGGCAGCTTACCGTGTACCTGCGCCTGCTGGATGTGCCTGTACCTGGCCTCTATGGCCCAAGCGCGGATGATATAATGGCTATGGCAGCGGCTAAGGAAGCTGTGGGTAATTAATTATGCTTTTTATATGAAGTATCTGCGACAATGGTTGCAGATACTTCATATAAATGATGATGGTGTTGTTTTATCTATTTAATTGTTATTTTTAATCCCAAATTAATATCCAATGAAATTCAGGATCATCACTATACTCGCCCTGCTGGTAATTGTTACAGAAATGAGCAGTTGCTCGCGCCACCAGTACCCGGGACAATACCACCAGGATAACAGGGGCCGCGCACGCTTCTATTAATTTCCGATCTTAGAGGATACCTATCCTGAAGCCCATGAGCCAGTTGATACCTGGCATGGGTCGGAAGGCTACGACCTGGTATTGCTCGTTCCATATATTATTGCACTGGCCGGATAACTGTAAAGAATGATGCCCAATAGTTGTGGAGTACATCAATTGGACATTGCCAGTTTGATAAGGCAGTATGTATTCCGATTCATCTACTGTGGTGAACCTGTAGCCCGTGTAGGTGTGGTTGTAGTTGAATGAAAAACGTTTGTAGTCGAAACCTATATTGGCCTGGCCGCTGTAGCGTGGCGTGTAGGGTAGCTGCTTGCCTATGCTGCCATCGTTGTACACATAGCTGGAAACTGTAGTGGCGAGTATATAAGAGGTGTTGATGCCGATATGCAAGCGCCACTTACCGATGGCATATGCTATGGTGTTCTCTGTCTCCACGCCACGGCTGTGTACTTCTGATACATTGTGTGGCGTCCATATAGAGCCGCCGAGCCAGATGATCCAGTCGTGTATATCGCGATTGAAAACTGATAGGTCATGGTAGATGGCGAAGCGGCCTGCGTTAAATTTCACAGTGTAGCCGCCATCTTCATTCCAGCCTTGTTCGGGTTTCAGATCGGGATTGCCGCCCGGGGAGTAGTATAGCTCGTTGAGCGTGGGTGTGCGGTAAGTACGCTGGGCGTTGGCACGAACAGACAGCCAATTGGTAATTGCATAAGCAGCATCGGCACCGGGCAGAAAGATGCCTTTATCATTGATGGTTTCGCTACGGGCATTCAATGCTATATCCAGCCGGTTGTGGAATTCTTTGAGGTCGTATGCTGCTGCAAGCGCCACCCTGTCTTGCTCTTTGGTTTGGTTTTGCACCTGCATCCATGTTATTTGTACGGGCATAAAGAGCAGTAACTGTCCGTATTGGTGTAGTTGTGCCTTCCAGCCTATCTCCTGGTAGTATTGGTAAGCGGTGTTGTAGGTGGACAGCAATACGTCCTCATCGCGGTAATGCGAATTGTCTTGTATAAAGGATGATTTGGCGTACCACTTGCTATTGGTGTTCTGCTTCGTCCAGTCGAGCAACAAACGCAGGGAGCCATCTGTTTCGTGCTGTTCGGACGATGGCGCGAAGAGGGCGGGGGGTATCTGCCGGTCGTACTGCTGATACCATGCGGATAGGCTAATGACGTTTTGTGTGCTGATCTTGTAAGCAGCCTGTACCATGGCCGCATCGCTTTTCAGCGCGCTGTTGGGCATGTTTGTTTTTGCGCCTGCTTCATTGGTATAGGGGAAGTTGTTTTGCGCTGTTTGGGCAAATATATTGGCGGAAAAATACCAGCGCTTACCCGATATGCTGCCTTTTATGTTGCCTATGTACTGGCTGAAGCTGCCGAGGCCGCCGCCGAACGAGAGGTCTCGTTTGCCGGAGTCAAATACCGGTGTTTCGTTCTCTAATAGCAATGCGCCACCTACGTTGCCGCTGCCCCAGAGGGCTGATGAGCCGCCATAGACCACGTTGACCTTATTCATGAACACGACCGGCAGGGTAGAGACATCTGCAATGCCGATGGCGGCGTTGCTGATGGGTACGCCATTCCAAAGCACGGCAGACTGGGCGGAGGAAGATCCCCGGAAGTTGAGTGTAGAGAGGCCGTTGAAGCCATAGGATTTTACGAATACGGGCACCTGTTGGGCGAGGAGGCTGGCCATACTTTGCAGTTGGTATTGGCGGAGGGTGGCGCTGTCTATTGTTGTTATTTTCTGCCCGGGGGCGAAATCGTTGAGGCGTGTGTCGGCGGATATTTTGTGTTTGGTTTTTATGTTGACCTCTTTGAGGGTGGAGTCGGGTGTGTTTTGGGCGAGGAGGGAGGTGGGTAGTGTAAATAGCAGTAGTGATAGCAAAAATGCGTGGAGTAGATTTTTTATGTAATGGTTGTTGTACATGTTTCTATTTTCTATATCCATTGGGCGATTGGTGTTCAACCCTATCAGGGTTGGATCTTTGTTGTATTGTGCCGAGGGCTGCGCCCCCGGTTATTATTGTTTAGCCCTTTCAGGGATTTGTGTTTCGTTCTCACGCGATTCGATGGGCGTTGCCCACC
>CAIVKT010000507.1 GCA_903906615.1 uncultured Bacteroidota bacterium
ACTACGATAGTAGGTGGCAAGGGCGAAAAAGAAAACATCAATGCCCGCGTAAACCAGATCAAATCCCAGATAGAAGCTACTACCAGCGACTATGATAAAGAAAAATTACAGGAGCGCCTCGCTAAGCTGAGCGGCGGTGTAGCTGTACTGTATGTAGGCGCTGCCAGCGAAGTAGAAATGAAAGAAAAGAAAGACCGCATAGACGATGCACTGCACGCTACACGCGCAGCTGTGGAAGAAGGCATAGTACCGGGTGGTGGCGTAGCTTACATCCGCGCTATTGAGTCATTGGATGCTGTAAAAACAGATAACCCTGATGAGAAAACAGGTGTAGCTATCGTGCGCCGTGCGCTCGAAGAGCCACTGCGCCAGATCGTAGCTAACGCAGGCCTCGAAGGTTCTATCATTGTACAGAAGGTACGTGAAGGCAAAGCTGACTTTGGATTTAATGCCCGTACTGAAGTATATGAAAATATGTTTGCAGCAGGCGTAATAGACCCAACTAAGGTGAGCCGTGTAGCGCTGGAAAATGCAGCTTCTATAGCCAGCATGTTCCTCACTACAGAGTGTGTGATCGCCGACAAGCCAGAACCAAAATCGGCACCAGCCGGTGGCGGTATGCCGGGCGGAATGGGCATGGACTATTAATAAAGTAAAAAGCAAAAATTAAAAAGTAAAAGTCCCGGTTTTGCCGGGACTTTTTGTTATTCAAAATGTTGCACATTCTATCCGAATGACTGGAACTTCTTAACGAGGAACAGGGATATGAGCAATACTGCCACCATAGCCACAATGAGGAAGGTGATCACTCTTTTGTAGGTAGTATTGGTAGCCCTCATACTGTGCAGTTCCACAATGTTGTTCAGCAGGTTCTCCATACGCGAAAAGGCGGTCTCGCCCTTGATCACATAATCATACGCGCCATGCTTCATACTGTCTACAGCCACGTCCAGCTTATCCTGGCCGGAGAGCATGATGACCTCTGTGTTGGGGCTCAACTCCTTTATTTTTTTCAATACCTCCACGCCGTTCTGCGCGTTGGGCAGGTGTGCATTCAGGTGAAAGTCGAGTACCACTATGGCAGGCATTAGGCCCATATCTTTTATAGCATCCTCGCCATTCTCATAAGTTTTGAGCTGGTAATCAAAACGCTCAGAGATGTGGTCTTTAAGCATTTCATTCTGGATCGGCTCGTCATCAACGAGGAAAATGTATTGCGATTTGTGTTCTGCTGCCATAGTTAGTGATTCAATTATTCAGAAAAATACTTTGAAAAATCCCAAATTCCAAACAAAACAGGGATAGAAAATTTTTTAAGCCGCAAAGATACCTGCCTTTGCTTTCTATTTTGCCCCGTATAAATGAGTTTTGGTTAATTCTGCCTTAATTCTTCAAATGCCTTCACACAAAGCCGTTTCAGGTTGGTGACGAGGGCGGGTAAAGTATCAAAATGCGCTGCCTCGCCTGATGATTGCTCAATAAGGAAAATATTGCTGATCTCCTCTTTTATACCCATATAAGACAACTGCGGCTTCAGGGAGTGGGCAGCTATTTTAATGGCCGGGTAGTCTTTCGTTTCTATAGCGCGGTCTATGGCAGCCAGCAGCTTGGGTGCGTTGTCCAGGAACATGCCTATGTATTTTTGCTGTTTTTCTGTATTCCCACCGGTAAACTGCTGTAGGAATTTCATATCCGTCACATGCTCAGGCAGGGGTGCAAAGGTACGCTCAGTTGTGGTTGCCTCTGTTTGTTTATTAGCACTTACATAGCAATGTCCCCCGATAACCGCATCCATTTTCAGCAATAGCTCATCCGTTTTGAACGGCTTGGAAACATAAGCATCCATGCCCGCCTCCAGGTAATGCTGCACGTCTTCCTGCAGTACATTGGCCGTCATGGCTATGATGCGAACGCTGCCAGCCGGTTGCGGCAGTTTTCGGATCAGCTTTGTAGCTGTCACCCCATCCATTACCGGCATCTGTATGTCCATCAGTACCACATCATACATCTCTTTTTGCACCTGGTCTACTGCTTCCTGCCCGTTTACTGCAAAGTGCAGGTCTATCCCGGGTATCACTTCATTTAGTGTGTCCTCGGCCACCATGCGGTTAAATTCATTGTCCTCTACCAGCAATACCTTTAGCTTGCTTAGCCTTTGCATGGAGGTGTCGTCAAGCACATTTTCCGGTTTGGTGTCTTCCTGTGTCTGTGCTTCTTCAAACGGCAGCACTACAGTAAATGTAGTACCCTGCTGCACTATGCTGCGTACGGATATTTCGCCGCCCATCAGGTTCACTAATTGCTTGGATATAGTAAGCCCCAACCCTGTGCCGCCAAACTTGCGCGACACATCGCTACCAGCCTGCGTGAAACTATCAAAGATGGTATCCACATAGTCGGCAGCTATACCTATGCCTGTATCCTTCACGTCAAACTGTAGCCACAGTTTTCCACCTTCATTTTTTTGCAGCGATATATTGATCTCGACCGATCCCTTATCCGTGAACTTCACCGCATTGCCTGCCAGGTTGATGAGCACCTGGTTCAGCCTCGTTGGGTCGCCGGTGAGGCGGCGGGGTATCGCCTGGTCCAGCGTCACATGCAGCTCTATATGTTTCTCTTCCACTTTCAGCATCAGCATATCGCGCACACTCTGCACTACCTCCCGTATAGAGAAATCAATATGCTCAATAACTATCTTCCCTGCCTCTATTTTAGAAAGATCCAGTATATCATTGATGATCACCAGCAGGTTGTCTGCGGATAATCGAATGGCATTCAGGTAGCGGAGTTGATCAGGCTTAGGTGTCTTTGAGAGTAGCAGGCGGGTCATACCTACAATGGCATTCATAGGTGTGCGTATCTCGTGGCTCATATTGGCCATGAACTGGTGTTTCAGAAAAGCAGTGCGCTCGGCCACTTCTTTTTCTTTCTGTGCCAGCTCCAGTTGCTGCCGCACCTGCATATTACGCAGCTCATTGATGATGGTTTGCTTAAAGATCTCTTCCTTTAGCTGCTCAAAAGATTTGAGGTGAAAGAATGCCTTGGGGATGTCGCCCATTTTATCATACAGCGCCGCAAACACTTCGTGTATACTCATGATGTCGTGCTTGCGCATATACTCACCCGCAAGCGAGTAGGCCGCATCGAGGTATTGCAGGGCCTTGCGGTAATTGCCCTCATCCATATACAGCCTGCCGAGGTAAAAGTTGCAGATGATCTGCACCTCGGCATTAGCCAGCTCTTTAGATTGCATCAGTGCGCTCGACAAATACTTATCTGCCAGGTCGAACTGTTGCATCTTATAATTCACCTTGCCCAGGCCGCTCTCGGCCATTACATAATTGGCTGTTTCCGGCTCCGAGTAGTTGAGGTTCTTTTCAAAATAGCCCAGCGCCTCGCCAAACTGTTCTTTCTTAAAATAGATATTGCCCAGCGTATTGTAAATATTGATGAGGCTGCTCACATTGTGCGCGCGCTCAAAGATGGGCAGGCACTTCAAGGCGTACTCCAGCGCGCTGTCGTAGTCATTAAGGTCATACAATAAGTTGCTCACGCTCGTCAGTATCACCGACTGCGAAAACTCATCGCCCAGTTCTTCGTAAATGGCCAGCGCTTTTTCAAAGTTGGTGAGCACATTGGCAAAGTCGCCCATGTCGCGGTATATATTGCCGAAGTAATACAGCACCCTTGCCTCCAGCCTGCGGTCTTTGATGCCCTTGGCTATTTTCAGGGCTTCCTTCAGCACCTCCAGTCCCGCATCATACTCACCTTTCAGCCAGTAGCAGGAACCCTTGAGGTTTAGCCCACGCCCCAGGCCCCTGCGGTAGCCCGCGAGCCTCGCCCGGTCCATGATGTCATCAGCCATTATAGACGCGCCTTCCACATCAAAATTGCGCACCTCTACCGCTATATCCACCAATATATCTATGCGGCCCTTTTCATCGGTTTGCAGCGCCATCTGCTCCTGCAATTCTTTATACCTCGGTGTGTCTATCATTGTTAAGAATTTGAAAATACCGTACTCATTGTTTCCTGCCATGAAAGTAATGATAACTAAAGGAATAATTAATTTCCACTTTTTGTTGTATTTTTGATTGAGTGGGTATCCACCGCTCCAAAATTAATACATGAGCCACAATGAAACCATAAGCAGGCAAATAAAACAGGTAGTTAAAGATACCGATGATTCTGCTATGGTCATTTTGTTCGGATCAAGAGCAACTGGAACAGCTATAGCTGATTCTGATTGGGATATTCTCATATTGCTCAATAAGCCTGCCGTTTCCCTAAAAGAAGAGCAATTGTTCCGCCATAAGCTATACGACCTTGAGTTAAAGATAGGCGAGCCAATATCCACATTTGTATATGGACTTGGCGATTGGAATGGCAGGTTGTTACACACCCCACTGCATCAAAACATTCAAAGAGACGGAATGATCCTTTAAAATGGCTGATTACACACAGGATTATATAGCTTATCGTTTATCAAAATCAGAAGAGGCATTCAATGATGCGCAACTTCTTGCCCAAAATGGAAGCTGGAACTCATGCGTTAACAGGTTATACTATTCATGCTACTACATGGTATCTGCAGTATTATTGAAAAATAAGATTACCACTCAAACACATGCAGGTTGCAAAACACAGTTTGGTATAAATTTTGTGAAAACAGGAAAGGTGTCTATAGAGCATGGTCGTCTATTTTCTGATCTTATGGACTGGCGGCAAAAAGGCGATTATGGCGATATGTTTGATTTTGATCGAGATACAACACAGCCATTGTTGCCTTTGGTTGAAAAATTTCTAATGTCGGTAAGAACTTTAATTTAGCTACGTCACATAATACTCTTCAAAATCCACTCCTACCTTCACCTCAGCCTGACGCCCTTTATTAAAAATACCAAAAATTGCCGAACCGCTGCCGCTCATAGATGCGTATAGCGCACCCTGCTCATATAGCTGTTGCTTTATGGTTGCCAGCACAGGGTACTGCGCAAACACAGGCCCTTCAAAATCATTGGCCACATGCTCCTTCCATTCGGTTATGGGCAACGCTGCTAACTGTCGCAGATCGAACTTTGCCGGCGCAGGCGTAAGCATCCCAAACGCCTTGCCGGTAGCCACATGCAGGCCGGGGCATAAAAGCTGTATGCTATACGCCGACAGATCGAGCGCAACGCCGGTCATTACCTCGCCCCTGCCGGTGGCATATTGCGGCGTGTTGAGGATAAAGAACGGGCAGTCGCTACCCAGTTGCAAAGCATAGGAGATCAGTTG
The DNA here is from genome assembly GCA_903906615.1 of uncultured Bacteroidota bacterium. Taxonomy (GTDB): domain Bacteria; phylum Bacteroidota; class Bacteroidia; order Chitinophagales; family Chitinophagaceae; genus Nemorincola. Next base: position 5,281 of record CAIVKT010000507.1, read on the forward strand.
TTCATTGCTTAATCCTAACGCGCAATAATCGTTTAGTAAATTCAGCATAAAAGCCCCATCGGCCGAGCCGCCACCCAGTCCGGCACCCATGGGCAATACTTTGTGCAGGTATATATCCAGCGGCGGTACTTTATCTGTAAATGCAGCCTTCAGTAATTGGTAGGCTTTCCATACCAGGTTATCCACGTTACTCCCGGCCACGGCAAGGCCGCTCATATGCAGTTGCGTAGTAGCAGCAGGTGTTACCTCCAGCACATCGCGCAGGGGTATATTATGCCCGGTAAGCGGATAGAACACCGTTTCAATATCATGGTAGCCATCCGCCCGCTTGCGGGTAACAGACAGCCCTATATTTATTTTACAATTTGGGAAACGCAGCATAGAGGTGTGAAATTATGCGTATTTTTGAAAACCAACCAGAATTCTAACGACTCCCGATAGCTATCGGAACTAACGACTAACGACTAAACACTAACGACTACTTGAAAGAAGTTATCAGGCTGAACGATATTCGTAAGAGTTACTACCTCGGCAAGCAGGAGCTGCCCGTGCTAAAAGGCATCAACCTGGTCATTGCACAGAATGAATATGTGGCGCTCATGGGGCCATCGGGTTCCGGTAAATCCACGCTGATGAATATACTCGGCTGCCTCGACTCTCCAAGCGACGGACAATACATACTCAACAGCAAGAACGTGAGCAATATGGACGATGACCAGCTTGCCGATGTGCGCAATGTGGAGATAGGTTTCGTATTCCAGCAGTTCAACCTACTGCCCCGCCTTACGGCATGGGAGAATGTAGCCCTGCCCCTTATCTATGCCGGTGTAGGTAAGGCCGAGCGCGAAGAGCGTGCCCGCGCCATGCTGGAGAAAGTGAGCCTTGCCGACCGCGCGCACCACAAGCCCAACGAGCTATCCGGCGGGCAAAGCCAGCGCGTGGCCATAGCCCGCGCGCTCATCAACAACCCATCGCTGCTGCTGGCCGATGAACCTACGGGCAACCTCGACAGTAAAACATCTGTAGAGATCATGGAGCTCTTCGGGCAGATACAGCAACAGGGCAACACAGTAGTGCTGGTAACACACGAAGAAGATATAGCCAACTACACCCACCGCGTCATCAGGATACGTGATGGCTCGGTAGAAACCGACAAAGAACAAAAACCCAATAAAAACCCCTAACCCCTAAACGGGAACTACTTATTTACACCCTTAACCCTTATTAATTATTTACCTTATTTTTGCCCAAGAAATATCATCAATAACCAATTAAAGCAACATGAGGAAGCCCCTTTAGGGGTTTGGGGTTTATGTTTAAAATTTACACAAAAACAGGCGATAAGGGCGGCACCAGCCTCATAGGAGGTGTGCGCGTGCCCAAAGACCACATACGCATAGAAAGCTACGGCACCGTGGATGAGCTCAACTCGTTCATAGGTATGGTGTGCGACCTGGCACAAAACGAACAGGTAACTGCCGAACTGCGTGAGATACAGGACCGACTCTTCACGGTAGGCTCAGTGCTGGCCACCAACCCTGATAAAGAAGTAAAAATGAAGCTGCCCGACCTGCACGATGCAGATGTGACCTGGCTGGAAGCAAGGATAGATGCTATGAACGAAGTGCTGCCGGAGATGCGTTCCTTTATACTGCCAGGTGGCAACCTGGCCTCATCCACCTGCCATGTGGCGCGTTGTGTATGCCGCAGGGCCGAACGGCTGTGCGTGAGCATGCAAACACATGAGGAGTTTATACCACCACTCATCATTCAATACCTCAACCGCTTATCTGATTATTTGTTTGTACTGGCCCGCTACATAGGCCACATCAACAATGCACCGGAGATACCGTGGCGCGCAAGGATATAAAAGACACTACTTGCTTATCACACAGGTAGCAAATTTTTCACATGCCCACATTAAGCACATTAGCTGTTGGTCAGCACATTCTATAACATTAAACACATTCCATCACATTAGCAACTACTTCCACCAAAGCCTGTCGTGGTTGTGTACTTTGTAGTAGAAGGTAATGGTGATGGTGCTGTATTTATCATTGTTGGTGGGGTCACCTCTCAGGTTGCCGGCAGCATTAGGAGGCTCCAGGTTCAGCCAGTAGCCTTTATCAGCTACCTGCTCTGCAAGTGCAGCCTGTGCCGGCGCCATGTGTGCGTTAAAGGCAGCAGCGCTGATATATTTTCCGCTCACACCATCCAGGTAGTCGGTGAAAGTGAAACGGTACATATACTCGATACCGAGGTTGAGGTGCTTACCCAGGTCCCAGCGATAGCCTATGACCAAAGGAATGGCCGGCTGCCACAAAGAATATTTGGGAGGAAAGCCCGCACCAAAGCCCTGGCCTTCAAGATGCAGGTCGTAGGTTTGCACATAAGTAGGGCTTGCTGCTACAGTACTGTATGGCGTATAATGGAAATAAGCAAACCCCACGCCTATAAAGGGCTGGCCTCTCTTATTGGCCATCTTGGTCTCAGGGTTCATCCTGAACGGCTGGAACTCCAATAGTATAGATCCTTCTTCAATATAGTCCCTGGCGTTTTGCGCGCGGGCATAACGCTGGTAGGCATCATCGCCCTGAGATGTGGCTTTTTTTGCGAGGTCGTAGTTCCACTTGTCGGTAGCATACAGCGAGCCATAATTAAGGCCCAGCCTTACTGCCAGGCAAGGGTGTATAGAGTAACGGCCAAACAGACCGCCCATGAACGCACCCTTGTCAAAATACTTGCTGTGGGTATAATGCTCTACGGCAGATTTAGTGCCCACATCGCCCCAAAGGTCGCTCATACCGGCATTCATGCCGATG
>CAIVKT010000508.1 GCA_903906615.1 uncultured Bacteroidota bacterium
AATACATAAAATTGATGTAAACAACATAATTTTGCAACTATAGAACAGTTGCAGAAATAAGATCGGTGAGCAGACTCGAAAAATTAATAGAGAAATTTTTATCGGACCCCAAGGACTTTACCTGGGAAGAACTGACAAAGGTTTTGGCCTCGTATGGATATGAGTAGATCAGTCATGGTAAAACGGGTGGTTCGAGAAGGAAATTTGTTGATAAAAATAAAAGAGTGATAGCCTTACATAAGCCTCATCCCTCCAATATAGTAAAAAGCTATGTTATAAATAACATAATTGCACATTTAAAAGAAACCAGTAAGCTTAAATAGATTATAATGAACGACGTAATAAAATATAAAGAGTATATAGCTTCAATAAATTTTAGTGCTGAAGATGAGGTGTTTCATGGTAAAATATTGGGGATAAAAGATCTGGTACTATTTGAGGGAAAATCGGTGAATGAATTAAAAAAAGCGTTTAAAGAATCTATAGAAGATTATCTCGAAACTTGTAAAGTATTAAATAAAAGCCCTGAAAAGCCTTACAAGGGTAGCTTTAATGTAAGGATACCCGAACGAATGCACAGAGCTGCAGCTTTGATCGCATCACAAAAAAGCTTGAGCCTGAATGAGTTTATTAAGACGGCTATTTCTTATACCATCAAACATCAGCATGATCTTGATCAAGAGATTGACCAAAATATTCTTGGCTCTCTTTGATATATCTTACAACTCTACCCCCAACCCAAACGTCAATCTTCCATTCTGGTTGGCGTACTTAGGTTCTATAGGGGCAATGTGGTAGAAGTAGCCCATGTTGAGGGTGAGGTAGTACAGGTTGAGGTATTTCAGGCGCAGGAGGTTATTCAGCATCATTCCGGCCTCGTTGTAGCCTTTGTCGGGCACAGTGAAGCCGGCTATAGTCTGGCGCTCCGGGTGGTCCATTGTGCCGTAGAGCAGCGCGTATTGCAGCGATATATTGGGTGCTGAACTGAAGGATGATTTAGGGTCACTCACTGTATATAGCTTCCAGTCGAAGTCGTGGCGGATGATCACATTCACATATTGGTCGGTGTACACCTGGTAAGGGTATATGGTCATCATGCCGCCGAAGGTGTAGATGGATGATTGTATTGCGCCCTTGCTATCGTACTTAAAGCCATTGCCTGCAAACAGCTTACTGAGCGGCAGCGTGCCATCGCTCCACGACTTACCACCCTCTATGAGAAAATGCTCAAAGCCCAGCCTGTTGATGTGCTTGTGCCATACTACCGCCGATACTGCCTGTGTGTAGGGTATCTGCACATTCGCATCCTGGTCGCTGCCCAGCACGCCTGTGGTTATCTTGCCATACCATATGGGGTATTTACTACCCAGGCTGCTGTAGTAGTTGAATACCGGTACTGTGCGCTCGGCAAAGGCATAGCGCAGGTTCAGGGTGACTTCATTTGCAGTAAAGGTTTCCAGTTTTTCGTTGTTATAATCGAGTGCGTAATTATACATAGGGGTTATATGCTGCATGCTGCCCGATAGCTGTATGTTCCAGTAGTCTATGCGCTTCTTTACCGATAGGGTAGCGCTGCGCACCTCATCTACCCGTTGCAGCAGGTATTGAGTAAGGTAGCTTTTGTTCAGGTCGCGGTTCAGCAGCACACGGCCCGGGTCGGCAAGGTCATCGCTATAGCCCAGGCGGAAGACAAATTCTTTGGTACGGTCGGCATATACCTCGGCAAATGCGCCATACTTCCATTGCTTATCGCCAAAGCCATACCCGCCCCAGCCGCCTACCGATGCCCATTTGATCACTTGCTCATTCGTTTGCAGGCCCAGCCCCAGGCGGGTATGCTCGTACTGGTTGTAGCTAAATAGCCGTTTCAAGTCGAGGTCCACAGGGCCTATGGGTACTTTTGCTTCGGGTAGCTTGGCCATGTACTGCATTATTCTGTCGGCATGTACCCTATCGCCCAGGCTGTCTATTACATGGTAGGTCTTGGCTTCTTTGCTGTCCAGCGCCACCGGGCGCAGCTTTTGCCATGCGGTATCTGTAAGTTCATCGGCATTAGGCATCAGCTGCACAGTATGTGCTTTGTCGAAG
>CAIVKT010000509.1 GCA_903906615.1 uncultured Bacteroidota bacterium
ATTAATCTTGTGGAAACACTTACGTCGCGCATTTCCGTACATGCCTAAAAAGGAGAAGAAAAGAAATAACATCTCGGCACCATTAAATAAGATCCGCAATTTCAGAAATAGAGTTTACCACAACGAACCTATAGCCTGGAATTTAAATGCTCTTGAAAATATTCACACCAATACACTACTTACTTTAAAATGGCTAAATGATCTCTTGCCAGCATTCATTCAAACAAATGACCGTTTTATAGAAACGCTCAGTAGGATAAAAACAGAACTGTAGAAGAAACAGCCTTAATGCATATAGAGAAAAAAAACAAAAATAGAATGTCCTCACGCCTGCTCAAGAGATTGCTATTGCTGCTTGCACTGTTCACGATAACATTGCCTGCATTCTTTTGCAATACACCCGCAGAAACGAATGATGATGAAGAACCGCACGAAACGTCGTTGTGGAAGAACGTGTATGCTACCTCAGCCCACTATGTAGGTATGCAAACATGCCGCACCTGCCACGAGAGCGTATACCAGACTTTTATGCAAACAGGCATGGGGCAGTCCTTCGGACTGGCCACGAAGGAAAAGACCGCAGCAGATTTTTCGCCCGCACATGCCCTGGTGTATGACTCAGCGCTCGACTATTATTACAAACCTTATTTCAATAAAGATTCTTTCTTTATCATGGAATTCAGGGTGGAGAACGGTGATACGGTGCATAAACGCATACAACGGGTAGATTATATTGTAGGATCAGGGCAGCATACCAATTCACACATCTTTGGCGTGAATGGCTACCTGTACCAAGCTCCCATCACCTTCTATACACAAAAGCATAGGTGGGACCTTGCGCCGGGCTTTGAGAAAGGTGCCAATACACGCTTTCAGCGGTTAATAGAGATAGAGTGTATGAGTTGCCACAACGGCTACCCCGAATTTGTTACCAACAGCGAAAACAAATATACCGCCCTGAAAACGGGTATAGACTGTGAGCGCTGCCACGGCCCCGGCAGCCTGCATGTGGAAGACCGCAAGAACAACCTGCCTGTAGATACATCAAAGGGCCCGGACTATACTATCGTAAACCCCAGGAGACTGCCTACAGAACTACAAAACAATGTATGCCAGCGGTGCCATCTGCAAGGCATAGCTGTGCTCAATGACGGTAAAACATTCTTCGACTTTCATCCCGGCATGAAGCTATCTGAAGTGATGAATGTGTATATGCCCGAGTATGAAGGCGCGCAGGATAAAATGATCATGGCCTCGCATGTGGAGCGCATGAAGAAAAGCCAGTGCTATGTGCAGAGCGGCAAAATGAGCTGCATCACCTGCCACAACCCACATGTAAGTGTGAAGTTCACGCCACGCACACAGTATATTAATGCCTGCCAAAGCTGCCACACCAATGCAGCCGGGCAACATCAATGCACCGAAACAGCACAGGCACGCGCCGTGAAGAACAATGACTGCGTTACCTGCCACATGCCACACAATGGCAGTATAGACATACCCCACGTGGCAGTTACCGATCACTTCATCCGCAAGCGGCCTGTGGAGGATAGCATGACGGAAAAGATCACCGCATTCCTGGGCCTCAAATGTATCAACAACAATAAGACAGACGCTATAACGACCGCACGTGGCTACATGGAATTTTACGAGCGCTACGCACCCACAAAGGGACTGCTGGATTCGGCTTTGCTTTACCTCGGCAAACAAAGCAATATAGAAGCCACTAAAAAGCAGAACCGTGATTACATACGCGCCTACTTCCTGCTGCATAATTACCAACAGGTAACTGCTTATGCCACACACCTGCAACCGGCTGCCATAAAGGACGCATGGACTGCATACCGTGCCGGCGAAGCCTACTACCAGCTACAGCAGCCGGATAGCGCCCTGCCCTGGTACCTGCGCGCTACGCAGATATGGCAATACTCACTTGATTTTGAGAACAAGTACGCCACCTGCCTGCTGGCATTGGGCAAGGTGCAGGAGGCTCAGAAAGTGTTTCAATTTGTGGTTGGTGAGAACCCAAACCATGTGAGCGCCAACACCAACCTGGGCTACATATATATGCAGCAGGGCAATAACGCTATGGCCTACGACTATATGACCCGCGCCAATGACCTGGACCCCGACTACGAACAAAACCTGGTGAACCTGGCCGTATGGTATCACGGCAACCAGCAGCCGGGCAAAGCAAAGAAGTGCCTGGAGCATCTCCTCAAAAAACACCCGGATAATGAAAAAGCCAAGGCCATGCTGCTTGACCTTGAACGTTAATTATTGTAACTTGCTCCGCGACCTTTTATTGCTAATAATACCTTTACTCCTTAAACATTAAAAAATGAAACAAGTTACATTCACCTTACTCGCCATTCTGTTATGCGCTCATTCATTTGCGCAGGATGGCACAGAAAAATCTCAATATAAGAAGCCAAAAAACGAATCTTCAGGCCGCCCACCTGTGCTTTATATAACCACCAGTACAGGTATCAATAACAATACCGGCCTGGTGGGAGTTGGTATTGATGTGCCGGTAGGCCCAAAGTTATTGCTGGGAGCGGGTGCCGGCATCGGCACATGGGGCGATAAGATATATATAGGCGGTAAATACTTCCTGATGCCCGGCCATACGGGGTGGGCGTTTGGTGGTGGGGTTACCCATAATTCCGGCCTGCAAAATTTCACAGACAACCTTGAAACTGTTTATGGCAATACAGAACAAGTGACACTTAACCTGAACGCGCAAACCAATGTATTCCTTGCAGCATACCGTTACTGGAGCATAGGCAGGAAGCGCATCAACAAGTTCTACCTGGAACTGGGCTGGTCTGTACCGCTTACGGCCAACCGTTTCGACCAGACTGACGGAGACCCGATCAGCAGCAACTCCACAGCCACCATGAACCTGTTGTCTCCCGGTGGTATCATCGTAGGTGCAGGCTTTTCTTTCGGTGTAAGGTAATCATAGCAAGGGCCGCACCAAATGGCGCGGCCCTTGTTGAATTATATTCAGAAAGTATCAGCCTACAGCGCTGCTTTGTAGCGCATGTTTACTGCGTCCCAGTTGATCACATTCCATATTGCTTTCAGGTAGTCCGGGCGCTTGTTCTGGTATTTGAGGTAGTAGGCGTGTTCCCACACATCAATGCCCAGTATAGGATGGCCCTGCACTTCGGCTATGTCCATCAATGGATTGTCCTGGTTAGGAGTAGAACTTACCACCAATTTGCCATCGCTTACCAGCAGCCACGCCCAGCCGCTGCCAAAACGTGTAGCGCCGGCAGTGCTCATTTTTTCTTTGAGCGCATCCAATGACCCGAATGCCTCGTCTATGGCCTTCGCCAAGTCGCCTGTTGGCTGGCTGCCATTATTACCGAGTATGTTCCAGAATAAAGTGTGGTTGTAATGTCCGCCACCATTGTTTCGTACAGCAGGCGCATAAGAAGATATATTAGCCATCAGCTCTTCAAGCGACTTATCTTCATCGCCTGTGCCCGCAAGGGCTTTGTTCAGGTTGTCCACATAAGCCTGGTGGTGCTTGTCGTGGTGTATCTGCATGGTTTGCGCATCTATATGCGGCTCCAGCGCGTCATAAGCATACGGTAAAGGAGAAAGTGAATGTGCCATAGTTTTTTATGTTTTTTTAAGTTTGTTAGTCAAAGTTATTGGAATAGGTAATGAGAAAAAAGAAGCAGGAAATAAGAAATCATTATAAGGTTATACAAAAAAACCATGCCCCCAAAAATGGGAAGCAATATATTTTAGATATGCCTCAAATGATTATTTACCTGTTAGCTGCAACACCTGGGTGTATGTTTTGCCTGCGGTGCTTGCCTTCAACAGGTATGTACCTTCAGGCAGGCTGTTAAGTTGTAAAGTAGCTACCCTCGTTGCTGTTGGCAGTTCTTTAACGGCCACAATACTTCCCAGCACATTCGTCACAGTTATGGTTGCAGTGGCGCTGCCGGGCAATGTAATGCTCACGCTACCTGTTGTAGGATTAGGATACACATTCATACCCTCCGTGTTGCTTACTTCAGCCACACCGGCAGGCACGGCATTGCTTACCAGCCTGATGACATTGTTGTCATAGTCTGCTATGTAGACCCTTTCCAGGCCATCAACTGCCACGCCTGTGGGCGAACTCATTTCGGCATGTGTGGCAAGCCCGCCATCGCCAAGGTAGCCGTTGCGGTAAGTGCCGGCAAAAAGGGTAATGGTGCCGGCAGTATCTATCTTACGGATCACATTATTGCCCTGGTCTGCAATATAGATATTACCAAACCCGTATATAGAAACACCCGCAGGTGAATGTAACTGTGCCGCAGCTGCCGGGCCGTTATCGCCGCCAAAACCCACAGCACCATTACCCGCAATAGTGCTGATGTTGCCGGTGCTGCTAGTGATCTTCCTGATCGCATTATTGTTGCGGTCGGCAATGTACAGGTTGCCGTAAATATCTGTTGCCACAGCCGCTGGCGTATTGAACTGCGCGAGGTTAGCCGGACCGCCATCGCCGCTATAGCCCGCTGTGCCGGTACCGGCTATAGTGAAGATAACAACGCCACTGCTGCTCACTTCGCGTATTGCATGGTTGCCTGCATCGGCTATGTATAAATTACCTGCGTTATCCAGCGATATACCTTCGGGGCTGCTCATCTGTGCTGTGCTTGCCGCAAAACCATCACCTGAATAACCGGCGATACCGTTGCCTGCATAGGTTGTGATGATACCGGCAGTAGTGATCTTCCTGATGACATTGTTACCACCATCAGCAATAAATACATTGCCCGATGCGTCTACAGCCACGCTATAGGGGGCATTTAATGTGGCATCAATAGCGGGACCATTATCGCCTGTGTAACCTGCTGTGCTGCTGCCGGCTATTGTAGTAATAATGCCGAGCGTGTTTATTTTACGCACAGCGTTGTTACTGTGGTCAGCTATGTATATGTTGCCTGCGCCATCAAAGGCCACGCCCGTGGGGCTGTATAACTCTGCGGATACCGCATAGCCATTATCACCCGTATATCCGCCGGTGCCGGTGGCAGCTCCGTAGCCCGTGCCTGCATAAGTGGAGATGTACTGCGCCCTGAGCTGCTGCGAGCAAATGACAAAAGACAATAAAAATATTAACGTAGATCCTGATCTCATATAGTGTGGATGATTCAATGAATATTAACGTGTTATCCCGTCGGATGAAACAAATTTAGAAAAAAATCCTAATAAACATACCATAAAAAGGCCCGGGATACATTCCGACTGTGGTGAACAGCCAAAATCTATCCCGGACCTGGTTTAAAAGAGTATCTTCTTACGAAGAAAGCATTGTCTTATAGCCTATAACATTGGCTACGGTACTCTACCAGATCACTATTTTGTTCCTGTAGGTCATATCCCCTGCATCTACCCTGATGATATAGCTGCCTAGGGCCACATCAGACAGGTTGAACACTGCCTGCTGAGGCGTGCGGTCGCTGATCACCCTGCGGTCTATCACTTTGCCCAGTACATCGCATATAGTCACCACAGAGCCGTTGACGGTTTGCGGTATCTCTATGGTAAATGTACCGGTAGAAGGATTAGGATATACATTGAATACCGCAGACGATGCAAACTGTGCCACGCCTGTGTTGCAGGTACCCGCAGCTTTTACATGCACAATGAATTGCGCTGTAGCAGGCCCGCAAATAGAAGACAGAGAATAGCCGATAGTATCTGTACCTGCTGCAATACCCATAACTACACCGGTCGGGGATACTGTAGCATTGCCGTTGCTGGTGGTCCACGTACCGCCGATAGCTGTATCGGTAAGCGAGATCGTGCTGCCTGCGCATACGCTGTCTTCGCCTGCTATAGTGCCGGGTGAAGGCAATGCGACCACTGTATCCCTGAATACAGCCACAGCCGTATTGCATATGTTGGTTACAGAATACGAGATGGACACTATTCCGGCGCTTACACCGCTTACAATACCTGAACTTGCCCCCACAGTAGCTACAGCAGTATTGCTGCTGCTCCATACACCGCCGGATACCGTATCCGAAAGTGTTACAGGCGAGCTCAAACATACAATGGTGGCACCCGAAACAGAACCCGAAACAGCGAGTGGGTTAACAGTAACAACCATTCTTGCTGTATCTGCCCCGCAGCCATTAGTAACCCTGTAGTTGATCGTATCCACACCGGGCACTACGCCCAATACCACACCTGTGGTGGGTACCACGGTTGCGGTAGCTGTATGTAAGCTGGTCCATATGCCGCCTGTAGCCGTATCAGTAAGTGTGATACGCGCTCCCACACAAACACTTGGTGCACCCGCTACCGTGCCTGCATCAGGCAATGGATTAACGGTAACAATGGCAGTGCGCATACATCCTGTAGGCAGTGTATAGGTAATGGTTGCGATACCTACAGCTACGCCCGATAACAGGCCACTTGAGGAACCGACACCCGCAACAGCTGTATTGCTGCTGGCCCAAGTGCCGCCACCTGTTTCGGAGAGCGCTGTGGTGGATGTATTACATACATGGAGTGTGCCGCCTATAGTTGCAGGGAGCGTATTTATAGTAAGGACATAAGTAGAAGAACAGCCAGTAGGCAATGTGTAGCTAATAGTTGGTGTGCCGCCTGCACGTGTGGTAACAAAGCCGGTAGCAGAGCCCACACTTGCCGCAGTGCTGCTACTGCTGGTCCATACGCCACCACCCGAACCGTCACTTAATGTTGCAGTATCACCGGCGCAAAAAACCGAAGTGCCTGAGATAAGCCCCGGCAGCACATTTACAGTAATAGCCTTAGTGATCTGGCAGCCTGTAGAAGCGACCGTATAAGTAATTAATGGAGTACCGCTGCTGATGCCTGTAACCACGCCGCTAACGGACCCAACTGAAGCCTCGGTAATATCGCTGCTGCTCCAGGTGCCTGTGCCACCATCAGTAAGAGCTATACCCGAGCCGATACATACTGCGCCAGGACCTGAAATAGCTGCAGGCAATGAATACACGGTGAATGGCACGGTAGCCGTACAACCTGTGGGTAATGTATAAGTGATCACCGCGCTACCACCTGCAAAGCCGGTAACAAGCCCTGATGTAGCATCTACACCTGCTATGGTTGAAGGGCTGCTGCTCCAGGAGCCGCCGGCATCTGTAAGCGTTACAGAGCCGCCTGCACAAACATGCGTGATGCCGCTGATAGCCGATGGCGCAGGGTTTACTGTTACGATAGTTGATATAGCACAACCGGTGGCTAAAGTATAGGTAAGCAGGGCCGTGCCGGCAGAAATACCTGTAACCACACCTGATGCAGCCGCAACCGTACCCACAGATGTGGGGGCAATGCTCCAGACACCTCCTGTAGATCCGTCTGTAAACGAGGCTGTAGCATTGGCACACAAAAGTGTAGAGCCGCCGATAGCCGGTGGCAGTGTATTGATAGTTATGGTTCTGAGCACATTACACCCTATAGAGGAGGTATAGGTAACAACAGATGTACCTGCTGCTATGCCGTTAACCGTGCCTGTACCTGAACCTATTGTTGCATTGGTATTACTGATGCTCCATGTGCCGCTTCCGTCGAGTTCTGTAACTTCCGAACCCTGGCATACTGATGAAGGCCCGGTAATAGCAGGAGGCGCGGCATTTACTGTAACTACAGCGCTGATAGCACAACCTGTGCTTGTTTCGGTGAAAGTAATATTTGTTGTTCCGGTAGCTATACCTGTGAGACTGCCCGAAGTTGGCGCTACAGAGGCTATACCGCCTGCGCTTGATACCCATGCACCTGCACCGCTGGCATCGGAAAGCGGAGTGGTAGTACCAATGCAGATATTAAGCTGCCCTGAAATAGCCGCAGGCAATGCGTTAACAGTGATAGCCTTAGTAGCAGCGCAGCCCGAGCTTAAAGTATAGGTGATGGTAGCAACACCACCGGCAATGCCTGACACACTACCGGTAGTGCCTACACCTGCTATGGCGCCATCGCTGCTGATCCATGTACCGGTGCCGCCATCTGTTAATGGAGTGGATGCACCCACACATACATGGCTTGCGCCTGATATAGATGCCACAGCAGCATTTACCGTTACTGGCAACACAACGGTACAACCCGTACCGAGTGAGTAACTAATGGTAGCTGTACCCAATGCAAGGCCGCTAACAATGCCGGTTGAGCCAACGCTCGCTATTGCGGGTGCGCTACTGGTCCACAAGCCGCCACCTGCATCTGATAATGTACTTGGTGAGCCGAGACATATCTCGTTCGACCCGGCAATTGGTGCAGGGGAAGAGATAACAGATAATGTAGTAGAACTGGTGCAACCGGCGGCAGTTGTATAAGTGATTACCGCCGAACCCGGCGTGCCACTAAGCACAGACCCGCTTGAAGAGCCTATTGCTGCCACGCTTGCATCGCTGCTCCTCCAGGTGCCGCCGGTTGTAGCATCGCCCAGTATGGTAGTGAGGCCGGAACATATGGAGGAAACACCTGTGATCGCAGATATAGGGTTAACGGTAACTACAGCAATTGCCGAGCACCCGGTAAGTAATGTATATGTAATGGTTGCAGTGCCTGGGGTAGTAACAACGCCGCCGGTAATAGTACCTGAAGCAGAGCCGATAGGCGCTATGGTCGTATTACTGCTGGCCCATGTACCGCCGCCGCCATCAGTCAACGTAGTGGTAGTGCCACGGCAAACACTTAATGGGCCTGATATGGCAGAAGCCGCGGGGTTTACAGTTTCTGTAGCAACGCGCAGGCAACCTGTAGGCAATGTATAGGTAATGCTTGCAGTACCAACAGCAACGCCGGTGATGATACCTGTAAGTGACCCTGCCCCTGCAATAGTGCCATCACTGCTGGTCCATGTACCGCCGCCGCCATCGGTAAGTGTTGTAGTGCTGCCAACGCATACATGCGGGGAGCCGGATACGATACCCGGCAATGGATTTACCGAAACGATCATCGTTTTACTACAGCCTGTAAGTAGTGTATAAGTGATCGTGGCATTAACTTCAATACCTGTAACACCTGTATTGATGACACCGGAGGAAGTAATAGGCGCAACAGTTGTGTTGCTGCTGGCCCACGTGCCGCCGCCGCCATCAGAAAGCGTATAACTGCTGCCGCCTGCGCATAATGCCGCAGGGCCTGATATAGCCGCGGGCAATGGGTTTACCGTAAATAACGTTGTAGTGCTGCACCCGGTAACGGGCAAAGTATAGGTGATCAATACAGTTCCTCCCAGAGTACTGACACCTGTTGCAGAACCTGAAGTGGCGCCTATAGAGGCAATAGTAGGATCGCTACTGGTCCACGAGCCGCTGCCGCCATCTGTTAATGTAACAGATGAACCCGAGCAAACATTAGTAGCCCCACCTATCGCTGAAGGCAGTGGATTGACAGTCACAGGGGCTATAGCAAAGCAGCCACTGCCCGGTAGGGTATAAGTAATATTCACCGATGATGCGACCAGCCCGTTAACGCTGCCCGCAGAACCCACTGTTGCGATAGAATTATCGCTGCTGGTCCAGGAGCCGCCACCTGTAGCATCTGTAAGTGATATTGATGAGCCCGCACAGACCGTAGTAGCGCCTCCTATAGCGGCAGGAGCAGGATTTACAGTTACAGTGGCAGAAACGGTGCAACCACCCGAGGACACAAATGTGATCAAGGACGTTGCGGGGCTTGTGCCACCTGTTACTACGCCCGACACCACACCGCTTGAAGAGCCAATGGTGGCTATACCTGTGTTGCTGCTGGTCCAGGTACCAATACCTTCGGTGAGGGTAGCTGATGCACCCTGGCATATAGCAAGCGGACCTGCAATAGGGGCAGGAGTTGCAGTTACGGTTACAACGGCTGTAGTAGTACAACCTGTTACAGGTAATGGATAGGTAATTATGGATGTGCCACCTGTAGTGGATATGCCGTTTACTAAGCCGCTGGTGCTGCCGATAGTGGCCACTGAGGTAGAGCCACTCAGCCAGGTGCCTCCACCCAGGTCTGATAAGGTAGAACTACCACCGGGGCATAAAGTCAATGAACCGGTGATAGCGCCTGGAGCAGGATTAACAGTGATATTTTTTGTTGCCGTGCAACCGGTAAGCGGCAATGTAAACGTAATGACCGACGTACCACCCGCTGGGCTTACACCGGTAACAACACCAGTACCCGATATTACTGTGGCAACCCCTGTACTGCTACTAACCCAGGTGCCTGTGCCTGAAGGATCGCTAAGCGCCAAAATTCCGCCGGGACAGATACCTGTGGTACCTCCTGATATAGCACCTGGTAGCGGATTGACTGTAACAGTTGCAGAAACGGAGCAACCAGCCGCCGAAGTATAAGTAATGACCGAAGTGGCTGGAGTAGTACTGCCTGTAACCACCCCCGTTACTACCCCGCCCGAAGAAACTGTGGCTACCCCGGCGCTGCCACTGCTCCATGTGCCGCCCGTAAGTGTTTCGCCCAGAGTAAGTGTAGCGCCCTGGCATAGTGCGCCAGCACCCGTAATAGCTGATGGCAAAGGATTTACAGTTACAGTAGCTGTATTAGAACAGCCTGTGGATGTTTGCGTAAAACTGATAAGTGACGTACCGCCTGTTGTTGAAACACCGGAAACAAGCCCTCCGGATGTGATGGTGGCAATGGAGGGGCTGATACTCGTCCATGTACCGGGAGTTGAGGCATCAGTTAACGTGGTTGTAGCTCCGCTACATACCCCTAACAGGCCGCCGATAGCGGCAGGCAAGGCATTTACGGTCACGGTTTGGGTTGCAGTACCTGAACAGCCTGCATTATAGGAAATAACAGATGTGCCGCCTGCACCGGTAAGCCCTGAAACAATGCCCCCTGATGTAATAGTAGCAACGCCGGTGCTGCCACTGCTCCATGTACCACCGGAAGGTGTACAGTTGAGTGTAGTTGTTCCGCCTGCGCACATTACCGGAGTGCCGGTTATCGATCCGACAGATTCGCATATTGTCAATGAATTATTGTTCCATTTATCACCGGCATCATCAGTTCCATTGTAGTTAACTGCATTGATGACCCCATATATAACCACACTGCCGGTGCCAGCCGTAGGCGCTGTCCAGGAAATTGATTCCACATAAGTAGTACCGGAACCACCGCTACCTGTTGTAGCAGTAATTGCCCCCGGCGAACCGCCGTTATAATGTTCAAATATCGTCCGTCCGCTGAGGCTGTAGGTATGCGTACCTGATGGCGCGGTACCAAAAGTACCTGTACTAACTGCACTACCTGACCCTGCACCCGATGATTTTACCACCATCAACTGAAAACCAAACCGGGGTAGCGTAAGAGAAGAGTTTGTCTGTGTACCCGTTATCTGGATGGTGTATGTGTTCCCTGGCACATAAGTTGTTACCGGACTACCTCCACTCAACAACTGAATAGAGACGGTTGTTGACGAAGTAGAGGATGCATTATGGCAACTACAGCCGGCCGAACCGGTTGCACCTGTTCCTTCGATACCAGCGGTAATAGCAGGCCCTTCGGAATAACTGGACAACAGCACATACAGTAGCGCGCCGATAAACGGAATAAGAATAAATTTCTTTTTCATAAATAAGGTTTTATAGTGTTTATACAATAAATAGGTTATGTGCATACACGCACATACTTATCCATTATCAAACTTAGTAATTACACTACTACGACGAAACGCAATATGGATAAAGCGGTAGTTTTCAAGGATAGAATGGAAAATGGGCCGACAGGCCGGACACAGGAAATGTGTTACAAAGGACTTTATCGTAATTCCCCCGCAAGCCATAGTTTAAAGTCGGCAGACCTTTCTGCGCTCACTATGGGCAGTTCTTTGGCTACAGGCTTCAACTTAACAATGACTCTCGCTTTAGAATACATTTTCATTTCTTCGATAGCCTTTAAGTTGATCAGGTATTGCCTGTTGATCCTGAAAAAAGCTTGCGGATCGAGCATTTCCTCCAAAGTATCGAGGTTATTGTCAAGGGGGTAATTCAACCCTTCGTAGGAGCGGGCAAAAGTGCATTTATTTTCACTGATGAAGTAGGCGATCTGCTCAACAGCCAGCGTGCGAATATGCTCACCAAGGCGAATCATAAACCGCTTCTTATACTCTTTGGCGCCGGTGGCCTTTAATTCGTTAGTGGCAACATCGGGCTTGCTGAAGATCTGTTTCAGCTCTTTCAGCTTTTGTAACGCACCCTCTAATTCAGCCTTCTTTACCGGCTTCAGTAAGTAATCAATACTTTTTTCTTTAAAAGCATCCAGCGCAAACTTGCTGTAAGCCGTGGTAAATATGATGGGGCAGTCGATCTTTACCAACTTCAGTAGGTCAAATGCGGTGCCATCGCCGAGTTGTATATCCAGCAAAACGAGATCGGGCAAGGGGTTTTGAGCAAACCATTTATGGGCAGACTTTACATTATCGTGTGTTGCCACAATATTTGTTGCGGGCATTATTTTTTTCAGCATTTCTTCCAGCCGCTCTCTTGCGGGCTGCTCGTCTTCTATAATTACGATGTTCATAATACTAATAATGGCAGTGTTACAATAAATTCATCGCCCTGCGGACCATAGCTCACGGGGTATTTTGTCAATAATTCATATCGCCTTTTAATATTGATCAAACCTAGCCCCTCCCCTTTATCCTTACTCATCTTCGGGTGTATCTTGTTCCTGATGATGATCGCTTCTTCATTAGCTTCAATATTGATCACTAAAGGGTTTTGCGCCGATATCACATTGTGCTTGATCACATTCTCTATCAGTATCTGTAATGC
>CAIVKT010000510.1 GCA_903906615.1 uncultured Bacteroidota bacterium
CCTGCGGAGATGCCCGTAGCTACTCCGGTAGTAGAAATAGTGCCATAGAAAGGTGTGCTGCTGCTCCATGTTCCGCCGCTTGTCGCATCGCTCAGCGTTGTGCTGGTGCCGGGGCATACATGCAGAGTTCCCGTTATGGGCAATGGGGATGGGTTTACGGTTTCCGTCATCGTTACATAGCACCCTGTAGCAGGTAATGTATACGTGATCGTGGCAATACCCACTGTGGTGCCAGATACTACACCTGTGCTCGAACCGATGCCTGCTGTAGTGCTGGGCGTGCTGCTCCATACTCCCGTGCCGGTGCCATCACTCAATGTAGTCGTGGTACCCTGGCATACCACGGTTGAACCCGTTATGGGAGATGGTAATGGATTTACAGTAATAACGTCTATAGAAGAACACCCTGACGAGACAGTATACGATATACTTACTGTGCCCGCCGATGTGCCCGTAACTATACCTGACGAGGAGCCAACAATAGCTGCGCCGGTGATGGCCGTACTTGACCAGTGCCCGCCTGAACTGGCATCTGATAATGTAATGCTCGATCCCGAACACACAACGCCCGAGCCAGTGGGAATAGCCGGAGGCGCTACGATCGTTACGTTTATGGGTACTCGCGCACTAAGGCAGCCCGCAATATTCTGGGCAACCCAATAAGTCGTCACGCCAAGTGTGGTAGTAGAAGGTATAGGTGCGGTATAACTACCTGTGCCGCCGGTGGCAGTGGTATACCAGATAAGTACGCCTGTGCCTGTAGCATTAAGAGGGCCGGCTGTAGCGCCTAAGCAAAATGAAGTGTCGTGCGCTACTGGCGTTGGCGGCGCACTGCTTGGTGTTACCGTCAGTAAAAAGTGTTTCGATTCACATGATCCGAATGCATGGTTGGCAGTGCCGGTTATCGTATAAGTAGTAACGGAAGTGACCGAAGGTACATATATTGCTACTGCAAGGCCGGTAGTTGCGGTCAGGGCTGTTGAGGGCGCCCATGTCCAGGTGCTTCCTGCCCAGTTGTCGGCAGTCCCATTGCTTATCGTTGCATACAGTGTATCCCCGGTAAACATACACGAGGTCACCGTATCAGTTGTGTCATGTGCAGTGCCCAGCGTCACCAATTGAGGATGTGCTATTGCGCTGTCTATTCCATAGAGGCCGTCGTAGGCATAGGCATAAAACAGCTTTATAGAATCTCCCGCAGCAATGTTGCCGAGATTCCATACTATACCCATCGCATAGTCGCCCGTGTTGGTGCCACTATAGGTAATTCCGCTGGATGTTCCGCCCCAAAGCGTTGACATATCAATACCGGTACTCATCGGCCATGATGGCTGTATATATGCTATGGCACGGCAGTCTTTCGTTAATAAAGAAAGCGTTTGATCGGTATAGTGTGTGCCTGCCGCTGTTACTTCTACCCTGTTTGCATAGTCACCCCCGGTAAAGTTGATTGTATTCACAGTTGTTGGACTACCACCTGTATAGGAGTCATTATCGGGGTCACACTCTCTTAAATAATAAACATTGCTCAACGTAGTGCTACCCGTATTCACCATCGTTACATTGAACAGTACCCATGATGCGGTAGTATCTACCTGCGTCGTTTGCGATATCTGTAATTGTCCGCTCGCTGCAGAACCTTGCCATAAACCGATAAGGTGAGGGCCGGTAGTTGTGTAAGAGACAGTATTGCCTGTGAGAGAGCCGCCGCTATAGCCGGTAGTGGTTCCTTCGTAATATTCAAAGTGGGCTTCGCTATGCGTGCCGCTGATCTGTATACCCCATCCTTCATAGGGGTCGCCCGGTAATGTATAATCTCCAAAGTAGGCAGGTGTGCCTACCGTCCATCCGTCATGGCCATTATCATAAACCATGGCCAGTGCATTAGATACACTCGTTGAAGATCCTAACGCAGGGTCATATAAACTGAATGTGGGGGCGCGGGCATAATACCCTGTAGGTGGCTGGCGCGTACTGCCCAATGAGCCATTGGGCGCCATGCCCACTTCAAGATATTTGCCGGGGAAGAAGATATTATCTCCAACCATTTGTGCCATTGCTGTACCGCACATAGTGAATAGGGCGACCACTAAAAGCGATCTTGTAAAGAGGTTTCTCATACTCGGTTTATTTATTGGTTACTAGGTGTATTAAAGTTAAGCATTATTTCATTGATAAATAACATACTTTTTACCGAAAATTCAACAAAAATTAAG
>CAIVKT010000511.1 GCA_903906615.1 uncultured Bacteroidota bacterium
CCGAGAAACTGGCTACGGAGATAGCTACATCGCTTAGCTATATAAAATTGCTACTGTTCCCGCACCCGCTGTCATCAGATTATTCTTACAACCAGATACCGTATAAAGACTTTTCGGCTTTTGCGGTATGGTTTTCTGCATTGGTGCATTTGGCCCTGGCCTGGCTATTTGTTTATTTTTTCAGGCGGCGCAGTGTGCTGTGTTTCGCTATAGGCTTCTACCTGCTTAACCTGCTGATGGTCAATAATTTTATCTTCGATATAGGGGCTACGATGGGGGAGCGGCTAATTTATCATGCGTCGGTGGGGTTTGTTATTGCAGTAGCTTATTTACTATTGGCTTTTGTGGGTAAAATACAGGCAGTGCCTGTGCGTAAGGTCAGTATAACAGCGCTTATGGCGGTTGTTGTAGTATTGTGTGGCTTTGCCACCATCGCCCGAAACCCGGACTGGAAGAATGACGATACGCTATGCTCCAAAGACATCAACACATGCCCTAATAGCTTCCTGCTCAATGCGAATGTGGCCTGTATGCTGGTCAATAAGTCGGATGATGAGCGGGATGGCCAAGTGAAGACGGCGCACCTGCAACGCAGTGTGGCCCTGTACACTAAAGTAATAGGCATGCAAAAGAACTATGTGCCGGGCTATATGAACCGCAGTGCGGGCTACTACAAACTGAAAGAGCCGGATAATATGCTCGCCGACCTGGATACTGTTTACTCGATATATCCCATACACCCGCAGTTGCCGGAAATGTATTACCATGCCGGTATATTGTACCTGGACAAGAAGGAATATAACAAAGCTGAAATGGCTTTGCAGCAGTCATTGAAGCTCAACCCCAACAGCGCAGAAACCCGCAACGCACTGGGTTATGCCCGGCAAATGCAGCAGGTCAGCAAATG
Source organism: uncultured Bacteroidota bacterium (assembly GCA_903906615.1). GTDB lineage: Bacteria > Bacteroidota > Bacteroidia > Chitinophagales > Chitinophagaceae > Nemorincola. Next base: position 908 of record CAIVKT010000511.1, read on the forward strand.
AAATAGGCGTGGGTATTGATAATAAACAGATAAACGATTACATTTGGCTATCACTTATTAAATAAATGGCAAAGAAAAATATTAATGCAACCTCCCGGCCTGTGCAGCCGGTGGCAAAGAAACCGCAGGCAGAAGCTATAGAGACCCCTGTAAAAGACCCCATGATACCCGCATGGCTCTATGATTTTAAGATACAGGCCATTATTGTGGTTGTACTTGCTTTTGCTATGTACTGCAACACCATCAAAAACGAATATGCCCTTGATGATACCATTGTGATCGTTAAGAATGAATACGTTTATGAGGGCTTCGCTGGCCTTAAAAGCATTATGACCAAGGATGCCTTCGACAGCTACTACAAGCAGTTCAATTCCTCCAACCAGCTTTCCGGTGGCCGCTACCGCCCGTTGTCCATTGCTACGTTTGCTATTGAGCAGCAATTCCTCGGGCCGGTTTCTCCCAGTAAAGTGGATAGTGTGATCACACATGCAGGAGAGCATGGCCCGCAGGAAGATAAACTGTTGCACGATATGCACGTGCGCCACTTCTTCAATGTGATATGGTTCATGCTGTCTATGTTGGCGCTGCTGTATTTCCTGCGCTTTGTAGTGTTTAAGAACAATACGTTGCTGGCGCTCATTGCCACAGTGCTGTTCGTTATTCACCCCATACATACCGAGGTGGTGGCCAATGTGAAGAGCCGCGATGAGATCATGTCGCTGCTGTTCATCAGCCTCACTTTTATACTCGCGTTCAAGTACCAGGAGCAGAAAGATAAAAAGTCCTTGTTGGTGTTTGGCCTCGTAAGCTATGTGCTGGCATTCCTGTCTAAAGAATATGCTATTGCGCTGGCCTTCCTCTTGCCGCTGTCGTTCTACATTTTTAAGAAATACTCTTTAGTGGATAGTATAAAGGCCGCTCTGCCATACCTTGCCGTGGTGGCCATATACCTGTTCATCAGGTTGCAGATCGTAGCCTCTATGAGCCCCGATTCAGAGAATGACATTCTCAATAACCCCTATGCCCTGGCCAACGATGCCGAAAAGCTGGGTACCAAGATAGCCACTTGTCTGAGCTACCTTCGGCTGTTGGTGTTCCCATATCCGCTATCTGCCGATTATTCATATAACAGCATTCCGTACAAAGACTTCACCAACCTGCTGGTATGGCTGTCGCTGGCTGTGCATGTAGTCATCATCAGGTACTTTTTTGTATTCCTCAAACAGCGGAATGTGATCGCTTTTGCCATCGCTTTTTATATGACCAACCTGCTGCTTATCTGTAACATCATATTCAATATTGGCGGCACTATGGGCGAGCGCCTTATCTATCACTCTTCTGTGGGTTTCTGCATAGCTGTTGCTTACTTCCTGTACAAGGGCATGGAAAAGATACAGCCAGCACTCACCGGCAGGCGTGTACTGGCCGGGGTAATGGTATTGCTCATTATAGTATGCGGCTTCCGCACCATTGCCCGTAATGCCGACTGGAAGAATGACCA
>CAIVKT010000512.1 GCA_903906615.1 uncultured Bacteroidota bacterium
AGGAGATCGCAGTAAACTAAGTGTGTGAGTAGAGGTGGGTTAGAAAACAGATGGCGGCGCGTAAAGCGCCGCCTTTCTGTTTTTAAAGAAAAAACTACAAAACCTGTAAGCCGGATCCTGTTTCACCCGTCGTAGCTTTAGCGAAGGCGGATGACGGTTATTATTTATCTGGGATACCACTCGCGCGGCACCTCTAGCTGCCAACCCACAGACATCGGGCGAGCCACCCTCAGGCATCTGCTTATTCGGCATTTCAGCGCGCAAGGTTTACCCCCACCTGTAGTTACCCACCGGCGCCGTAGTCTCTTACACTACATTTTCACCCTTACCTTTTTTATGAGGCGGTTATTTTCTGTGGCACTCTCTGTTGCCGGTTGCCCGGCCCCTACCCGTTAGGTAGTGCGCTGCTCTGTGCTGTCCGGACTTTCCTCCCGCAATTGCTTGCTGGCAATAACCCGGTTTTGTAGCCCGGCAAAGATACTATTTATCCCCGCTTCGGTTTTATTTGTAAATTTAAGCCCAAAACCACCTTTTATGAAGCATTATACCCTCCTTATCGTTGCCCTTTTTGCGGCTATATCGTCATACGCAATAGCGCCAATTACAGGAACTGCATCTGTTTGCACAGGATCAACAGTTACATTAAGTGATGCCACTACAGGTGGCGCCTGGAGCAGCAGCACTACAACAACAGCAACCGTAGGCACCGGCGGAATCGTTACAGGTGTAGCTGCCGGCGTTGCCACTATATCCTATACATCAGGCGGCAGCACAGCTACTTTTAGCATTACAGTAAATGCAGTTCCCATGCTCTCCAGTTCGCTAACGCCACCTGCCATCTGCGATAGTTCTGTATTTAACTACAACCCATCCGGCTCCACTATTGGCTCTGAATTCGATTGGTTTCGTGTTAGTGTGACAGGAATATACGGATCAACAACAGGTAATGGGACAGGTAATCCTTATGAAATTTTATTCAATACAACAGACGATCCGATTTCAGTAACGTATATTTACATAATATACTATAATGGGTGTCTGAATGAAGAAAATGTATCAGTAATTGTAAACCCAATACCTGTACTCAGCAGTGCACTCACCCTTCCGGGTATTTGCGACAGCACAGGAATGATTACCTATACCCCCACTAGCTCTACACCCGGCGCTGTCTTTGAATGGGACCGACCCGCCGTATTTGGCATTACCCCAACAACATCTTTTTCTACTGTGGGTAGCGGTGGTATAGCAGAAAGACTGACAGATGATGCGCACCACCCCATTACAGTTACCTATTTTTACCGGCTAGGAATAGGCTCATGTACTAATCTATATACACAAGCAGTAAACGTCACGATAGATAGCTGCGCTTTTTTGGCAACTCCTACTATTGCAAACTTAGCTACAATAGAAATAACACCCAACCCCACCACTGGGCCAATAACCATTAATAAACTGCAGCCAAACGATGAGATAGAAATATATAGCCTGCTCGGCAAAAAGGTATTTACGCACAAGCAATTATCCGGCAGTAGCGCAACCATTGACCTCATCAACGAACCGGGTGGTGTGTACTTTGCACGCATCAACTCCGCAGGTATCATACAAACACAAAAAATAGTGAAGCAGTAATAAAATGGACAACAGCCTTACCAAAGCACGCATAGAGCTATTGCTGCTCTTCATATTGTACCTGTTCATCCTGCCACGGGTGTACATGGATTATGATATGGGCTTTTGGCGGCAGTGGGCTTTGCAGATACACCAGCATGGCCTGGCCAATACTTACAATTCCACCATCAACTATTTCCCTGTTTATATCTACGGCCTCTATATCTACGATGTGCTGCAAGGCACCGATGCAAATATTGCACACAACATCAATAGCATCAAGATACTTTTTGTATGTTTTGATTTTTTGCCGTTGGTAGTGCTGTGCGCTTTCAGGCAAAAGCTGCTTACCTTCAAAATACCGCACCTCTTTTTGTTGCTCAATGTGGCATACGTATTCAACTCCATGGTATGGGGACAGATAGACAGCATCTATACCAACCTTGCCTTCCTCGCTATCATTACCAGTATACTGTATCCTGTAGGTGGCTTGCTTTTGTATGTGCTGGCGCTCAATACCAAGCAGCAGGCCATTGAGTTTCTTCCAGTAATGGCCATTATATTATTCTATAGTATACGGAATTTCAAGACAGCGATCATTACTATTGCCTCTGCTGGTGCTTTGCAAATAGCCCTGCTGCTGCCTTTTATGAGCACAGGTGGCACAGGTAAGCTATCGCAGATAGCCCTGAATACTGTTGGGCTGTACCACAATCTATCTATCTCAGCGTTCAATATCTGGTACATCATCGCACGCGGCAACCCTTACTTCATCAACGATACTGATACCTATATTTTGCTGTCTTACAGAACTGTTGGGTTGATATTATTTGCCGTAGCGGCGCTTGCCGTACTTATACCTCTGTTCAAAAAAGTTGCACAGCTGCGCAAAAGCAATTTACCGTTTGATGAGCAAGCCCACAAGGTATTATTCCTCGGCACTGGGCTGCTGTGCCTGTATTTCTTTTACTTCAATACACAGATGCACGAGCGCTATGCTATGCCAATTATTATCTTCTTCTTTTTTTATGGGGTGGCTTCAAAAAATTACAAGCTATACATACTCGCCTCTATACCCTTCATACTCAGCCTCGACAAAGCCTTTTCCTTTCCCGATGGTTACCTGCCTATAGTACACTACAAATTCATCTATGCCTCAAGGGTCTTAGCGGCATGGTACACCGCCACGGTTATCTATGGTAGTTGTGTTTACTACAGATTAATTGTGAAACCACACACTATCACTACCCATTAGAGCAATATGAGTATGCCGAGATCAAGAACATCCATTGAGGAAAAGCTTAATAATAATGAATACTGATTGGACGCAGAGCAATAATCCTGGAGAACGTAATTGGCTAGTAGGTTGTCCTAATTCCTGCCCATCTTCTTCAGCATGCGGCCATGCTCCACGAGGGCATTAGCGAATGTGGGCATCACTTTGTAGGGCAGGCCATATTGCTCGGCTGTTTGCCTTACAATAGCTGCTATCTTAGGGTAATGCACGTGTGAAATGTGCGGGAATAAGTGATGCTCTACCTGGTAGTTGAGCCCGCCAATGAACCAGAACATGATGCGGCTACGTGGCGAGAAATTGGCTGTATTATAAAGCTGGTGTATAGCCCAGCTATTTTCCATTTTACGGTCTTCGGAAGCTGATGGAAACTCAGATGATTCGAGTACGTGTGCCAACTGAAATATGCAAGAGAGCGCCAGGCCTGCCGTGAAATGAAGGATGAGGAAGCCTACAACCACCATCTGCCACGACATACCGGAGAACATAATAGGCAGAACGAGTGCATAGGTGAAATAAATAACCTTATAGATAGTCAGTTCCAGCAATGCCTTGCGCAGCGTGATCTTTTCTTTTTTCAGCAATCCCTTTTTCTCATAAAGAAACAGCAAGCGATAGTCTTTATAAGTAACCCATTGCAAGGTAAGCAGGCAATACAGGAACCAGGCGTAGATATGCTGGAACCTGTGCAGGGGGCGCTTCTTGGTTTCGGGATGAAAGCGCATAAGGCCACCGGTGTCTATATCTTCATCAAGGCCTTCAATGTTGGTATAGGTGTGGTGCAATATGTTATGTTGTATTCTCCACGTCACATCATAGCCACCAACCACGTTTACCACATCGCCAATGATCTTGTTCACTGTTTTATTATTGGAGTAAGAGCCGTGATTAGAATCGTGATGAACAGCACACCCAATGCCCACCATACCAAGGCCGGTAAGGAACCAAAGGCCAAAGAAAACCCATGCGCTTGATGCGCCAGCGCCTATAATGATGAGTGTCATAGGCACAAAGAAAAGGGCCAGCATAGCAACGGTCTTCAAATAAAGGGACCTGTTTCCGCTCATGCTCACTTTGTTCTCAGTAAAAAAAGTGTCAATGTTTTTTTTTAGTGTATCGTAGAAACCTTCACCATTCTTCGGTGCAAAACGCACTATATTCAGTTTGCTCACTTTATTCAATTTTAAGAACCACAAAGATACGAAAAAAAATGTATCCCGCGTAATAGCGGTGTGCATAAAATATACGTAAGAAAGCCACAGCAGGGATGCTGTGGCTTTCAGAAAATTATCACAATTATTGCTTTTCGATTGATTCGTATTTCTTCTTCATCTCCGCAGCTTTGTCCAACTTATTCTCTCTAGAATATATCTGCTGCAATGCCGACAATGTTTGTTTGTATGTTCTGCGGTCTTCGTCTTTCAAGGTTGATTCTGCTCCCGAATATTTAGTATAAGCCGCTTCAAAATAAGGCATTGATTTTGCAAACAGTGCATCGCGCTGCGCCTTAAGGTTATCATATTTTTTCTGGTCTGCATCAGAAGTTCCGGTAATTGCATTCATCTGATCGTTAATATCGGTAGCCTGGTTAAAGTATAATGCACCAAAGTTGTAATTATATACTGCATTGGTAGGGTCTATAGCCAGCGTATGCTGAAAAGCATCTTCGGATTTGGCATACAACTCAGATGAATTGGCTGGCTTTGGCTTATCTTTAGGGTTAGCCATATTGAGGTATGTAGTGGCTATGTTAAAGAAGATGTCCGGGTTTTTAGGATCCTTCACCGCAGCTTCTTCCAGCTTTTTAACCATCTCATCCTGCTTGCCCGATTTGATATAATAGTTCAGTTCGTAGGTGCGGATGTTCTCATCATCAGGGAAGTATTTTTTAGCTTCCTGTATGTTGGCCAATGCGTTTGCCTGGTCATTTTGCTTCTCATAATAATCAATAAGGCACTCATACACCGGAGGATTGCGCGTAATAGGGTTGTTTTTAACGCTGATTAGCTGTGGTATAGCCACATCGTACTTACTGAGATAGAAGTTGCTTTTGGCCATTATCTGGTAAGCCTGGGCATAAAGCGTATCAAAGGTTTTGACCTTTGAAAATTTTTCAAACCTTTTGCCGCCTTCGAGGTCATGTATTTTCACCACATTAGCTGCGCAATCCATGGCTTCAGTATATTTTGACTCATTGTATGCCTTTACGCCATCATTATAATACAGAAAAGCGTCTACCTCCAACTCTACATCAACAGTATTTTTTTCATAGTCTGGTTTC
>CAIVKT010000513.1 GCA_903906615.1 uncultured Bacteroidota bacterium
CGTAGTTGGTTATATGCTCCAGCTCCTGCATCAGCTCATCATCGGCCAGGATATGCTCATAGGCCAGCTCCATTTTTTGCAGGGACTGCATATTCAGTTGCTTCGGGAACTGCTCCTGCAAAAAGCGCTTGTTGTTCTGGAACGCCAGCAGGTTGTTGTAATGCGTTACTATATCGGCCAGTTGGGGGTACAGCTTATCCTGGTTAAACGATCTTTTCACTTCCTGCAGGTAGGCCAGCAGGCGGTATTTTTGCAGCTCAAAGTCTATATACCCTTCCATGAACCATGTTTCGCTCAGTATCATCGCTTTTTGTCTTTGATCACGAAATTAAGGTACAACAAAATGAATGCCAAACCATATGATTATGGCCTGTTAAAAACCTAATACAGCACATACCTTGCACAGAAAACCCAAAAAACAGCGCATCCTATCGAAATTTGTTTATTTTTACGGATAATAAATACTTATTAAGCATAACATATTTGTTTGATGTAGTGTATCATTATGCCCATATGGGTTCGGTTGCTGCATTCTTTTATGTTGTGAATAGTACCATTAAAAACACGATCAGGCTATATGCTAACTAAAACAGGCTTTATGAAGAAATTCTTTCCTTTCATCATTTTTGTGTTGTCATCGCTTGCGGCAAATGCGCAGACTGCGTCCTTCACGCTGGCTACCACGCCGTGCCACAACGATGGTGTGCTGAACGCTAACTTTACCGGCCTCACAGCGCCGCTTACCGTTTCGTGGCAAACGTATGGCACCGCAGGCACTATCATCACGCATACCGGCGTTACCGGCCTTAGCGATGCGCTCACCGATTATTCTGGCGGGCCTGTATTTGTTTCGGCTATGGATATTCATGGCCTCAGCGCCAGCAACAGCTTTGCAGGTGTGCCACCAATAACTATATGCTCACTTGCGGTATCTCCTGCTATATGCCCTGTGCCAGATACCTTGTCGGCAACAGTATGCAGCGGCGGCACAGCGCCCTACACCTACCAGTGGTACGATGTATCCACATCGGCCATAGTGGGTAGCGGCGACAGCATAGCACTGCCTGCAGGACGCACCTATGGTGTTACGGTTACAGACCGACTTGGCTGTACTTACGGATCGCTGGTAGACCCTTCTATAAATCTGTACGCAAGCCTCTCCCTTCCATTTGCCGACATCATTACCTCCACCACGGCTTCCTGCACTAACGGCACAGCCAACGTAACGCCGTTTGGCGGCGGCACACCACCGTTCACTTACTTATGGTCGAACGGGGCTACTACGGCCACCATCAGCAATCTTACTACAGGCACTTATAAAGCAGTGGTAACCGATGCCACCGGCTGTAAAGATTCTTTATACACAACCGTACCGCAATCTATAACCGTGAATGCGACATTAACCGCAACCACAGCTACCTGCGTAGCCAACAACGGCACCATCACAGCGGCAGCCACCGGCGGCACTGCACCATATACCTATGTGTGGAGCAATGGTGCTACAGGCGCTACACAGGCTGGCCTCACAGCAGGCTTTTACAGCGTGAACATCACAGATGCCAACGGCTGTACCGGCACTGCCAGCAGTAGCGTTAATTCACTTTCTCCTATCGTATTTACCTATACCACTACACCCAGCCTGTGCATCACACCATCAGGCACAGCTACGTTAACGTTAATGGGTGGCACAGCGCCTTATAATGTATACTGGTATACCTACCCCGCACGCAGGGGCGTTACCGCTACCAGCCTCACCTATGGCACCTACCTCTTCCATGTTACAGATGCAGCAGGCTGCGCGCAAGACGGCTCGCTGACCATTCCACCTATAGACCAGATCAGCGCGAGCTACCTGGCCACACCTGCCAGTTGCTCATCGTCTGACGGCGGCCTTACAGTTTATCCTACAGGCGGCGTAGCACCATATGCTTATTCGTGGAGCACAGGCGCAAGCGCGGCAAGCATCAGCGGCCAGCCTGCAGGCACTTATACCGTTACCATCAGCGACTTTGCGGGTTGTAAGGTTACCGAGAATATTTACCTGCCCTATACCTCATCTGTAGGTGTGGGCATCACCTCTACTCCTGCTTCCTGCATCTTCAACCCCGATGGTATAGACAGCGCCATAGTGTGGGGCGGCAGGTCGCCGTATGCTTTCTCGTGGAGCAGCGGCGGGTCTACAGCCACTATCTCTTCTTTACCTACTGGCCCTTACTCAGTAGTGGTTACCGATGCGGCAGGCTGCGTATCGCACAGCGATTACTCGGTGGTAGATTATGACCATAGTAATGACGACTGTTACTGCGTTATATCAGGCACCGTATTCCATGATATCAATGGCAACTGCCTGCAGGACGCAGGAGAGCCGGGCATAGCCAATGTGCAGGTACACATATCAGGCAGCACACCCGATGCCGGCTATACCTATACCGACAACAACGGCAACTACTCGTACAAAGTTCGCTCCGGCGCTTATATCGTTACGCAAGGTACATTGCCTGATTATCCGTTAGCGGCCTGCCAAACCAACGGCATACCCGTAACCGTATCTGCGGCAAGCGGCTGTGTGCATACCGTAAATTTTGCAGACTCATCAGACAGCGTGCATGATATGCACATCAGTACATGGGATTACTCTTCTCATGGCGCTATACCCGGCCAGTCTTACACACAGGTAACCATTATCAGCAATGATGGCACACAAACAGAAGACTCTGTGCTGGCCAGCTACACAGCAGGCGGTTACCTATTCGCGCCAACATTTGCACCGGGCGGTTATTTCAACGGCGCTTCCGGTTTTTATAATACCGCAGATAGCTTTACTACCCTTGCACCCGGAGCAGCCAAGCAATTCCTGGTGAGCTACGATGTGCCTGCTGATGTGCCAACGGGAACCAGCATTGTATTCCTTGATTCAGTAGGGTATAAAGGCCCGGTAATAACACCGGCAACCGACAATACACCATTCAATAACTACAACACCTTTACCACCGCCGTTACCAACAACTCTGCGCCTAACTTTAAAGAAGTATCGCCCGTAGGCACGGGAGCAGCAGGTACTATATCTTATACCGATTCGGTGCTGGAGTATATGGTACACTTCCAAAATACTAACCTCTATCCTGCCGAAAACGTTGTGATCGTAGATACATTAGATAACGACCTGAACTGGACCACACTGCGCCCGGTATATACATCCGCTCCATGCAAGGTGTCTATGCAGCAGGTGGGTGTTTACAAGATCGTTAAATTCATGTTCACCGACATCAACCTGCCTTCTGTATCCACCGACCAGGTGCGCAGCAATGGTATGCTCACCTATACTGTGCATACCAACAGCGGTGGCAGCGTAGGTACTACCTACAAAAACCGCGCTTCGGTATACCTCGATGATATGGCCCCTTCTATGACCAACACCACCCTCAATACGCTCGGTACCGCAGCGCCGCCAAGCAATGTAGGCGTGCCGGTACTTACTGCACAGAATGCCTTCGCCGTTTACCCTAACCCAGCCAACAATACCTTCAACGCCATCATCACCAGCACAGCAACTGCTACCGGCGACCTGAAAGTATGCGACATAACAGGCCGTACCCTCATCACTAAAACCGTGAACGCACAAACAGGCACACAAACCATAGCGGTAGATGTGAACCACCTGGCGCCCGGCACTTATTTTGTAACGTATAGCGCTAATGGCGCTACCACTACCCAGAAGCTGGTTATAATCAAGTAAATACTGTTTTTGTTTGATAGTAATAAAGCCTGTAGCTATGCGTTGCAGGCTTTATTGTTTAACACAATACTTTTATTTTAAACGACATGTGTGTAGGCAAAATAAATATTTAACAAATCTTAAA
>CAIVKT010000514.1 GCA_903906615.1 uncultured Bacteroidota bacterium
CAACTGATCGTAGGGGCCTGGGTGAGCGTATGTATATGTTTTACAACAACGACACCGAAGTAGCGCCCGAAGCGAACCTCGACAAACTACTCACCGACAATAAATTCATCACACACGCCATTAATTTTGATGTGGCACAATCAACAATTCAGCCGCAGAGTATGTCGTTCATCAACCGGCTCGCCACATGGCTCAAAGCAAATCCGTCAGTGAAATTAGAAATAGACGGCCATACCGATAATGATGGCAATGAAGAAACCAATCTGAAACTATCACAGGCCCGTGCCAATGAAGTAAAGAAACAATTAACCCTGCTCGGCATCAACGAAGCCAGGCTTACAGCCGCAGGCTTCGGCGCCACCCGACCCATACAACCCAACGACACACCCGAAGGCAAATCACAGAACCGGAGGGTGGAGTTTGTGAAACAATAACCTCTTACTGATAGGCATTATTGATGAGGAAAAAATAATGCAGCGGCAAAAGAATACTTACTTTTTTCACAAAAATAATGCGCCTCTAATCCCGTTTTAATTTCGTTTTAATTCCATTCTAATAACGATTTATTTTTTTGCTCGTGAGCTAAACAAGTCGGTATATTTGGCCAAAAAAGGTCAATAGAAGCGCCCTTATTTTGTGTACTCGCAAAATGATTGCCGCCTTTTTATCCAATACACTCATATGCACTTACTACTTGTAGAAGACGAACCTAAAATAGCTGCGTTTATTCAAAAGGGGCTAAACGAAATTGGCAATGAGGTCACCGTAGCCTACGACGGAAAAACAGGCCTGGACATGGCTTTGCAAGGCAGTTATGATGTGATCATTCTCGACATCATGCTGCCGGTACGTAACGGGCTTGATATTTGCAGACACATCCGCAGTGAAGGTATTAACACCCCCATATTGATGCTCACCGCATTAGGGACAGTTGATGACAAAGTGGAAGGATTACAACAAGGCGCCGACGACTACCTCGTAAAGCCATTTCATTTCCGTGAGCTCATCGCCCGCGTTCAGGCGCTTGCCCGCAGGCAACAATTACCAGCTGCAACAAGCAATACACTGGAGGTCGCCGACCTGTTGCTCGACCGCAACAGAAAAATCGCGATACGCAACAATAAAGAGATCATACTCACAGCCAAAGAATATACACTGCTGGAGCTCTTCATGAAAAACAAAAAGCGTGTGCTTACCCGCAGCGAGATCGCAGAGCAGGTATGGGGCTACGGTTTCGACAGCAACACTAATATTATTGATGTGTACATCAATTACCTCCGCAACAAAATAGAAAAAGGGTTTTCTTAAAAACTCATACACACAGTAGTAGGCATTGGCTATATTATGAAAGAATAACCGGTCCTTACAAATACTGCATTCGGCCGCATAGCAAGCAATCATTTAACATTGCTTTTCAATTAAAAAACTGTTTTTAATCTTGTTCTAATGCCTTTCTAATTCCATTCCAATACCCGTAATTTTTCTTTGCAGGCAATTATTTACACGCTGAATAATTGGTAACCAATCAAAGAAAAAAACAATGAACAAGGTACTAAAAGGCATTATAGGCTTCTCGCTGAAGAACAGGTATTTCATCCTTTTCTGCGCAGCAATATTGATAGTGGCAGGTGTGCTCACTTACAAAAGCATGCCCATCGAAGCCTTTCCCGACGTAACTAACACAGAGATCAGTATCATCACCCAATGGCCGGGGCGTAGCGCAGAGGAAGTGGAAAAATTCATTACCATTCCTATTGAAGTGGCCATGAACCCTGTGCAGCAAAAAGTAAGCCTGCGCAGCACCAGCATTTTCGGGCTGTCCTATGTAAAACTGATCTTTGATGACAATGTAAAAGACCTCGAAGCCCGCCAGCAGGTAATGAACCTCCTCCAGAACGCTACCCTGCCCGCTGGCATACAACCTGCCGTGCAGCCCCCCACAGGCCCCACTGGCGAAATCTTCAGATATACACTCGAAAGTAAGGTGCGCGATGTACGAGAACTAAAAACAATACAGGATTGGGTCATTGACCGCCAGTTGCGCTCGGTGCCCGGCGTAGGCGACATCAATAGCTTCGGGGGTAAAACGAAGGCGTACGAGATACAGGTTGACCCCGAGAAACTAACCTCACTCAATATTACGCCGCTCGATGTATTTAATGCTGTTCAAAAAACGAACATCAACATCGGCGGCGATATGATCGTACAAAACGACCAGGCATTCGTAGTGCGCGGTATCGGATTGCTCAACGACATCAATGAAATAGCCAATATAGTTATCAACAACACTAACGGCGTACCCGTTTTGGTAAAAGATGTAGCCCAGGTAAAAATATCTAACGTGCCACGATTGGGGTGGGTAGCACGTTCCAACGGGTTATTAGATTCCACAGGTAAGCGGGTCGTCACGTCTGAGTCTGATGTGGTAGAGGCCATAGTAGTGATGCGTAAGGGCGCTAACCCCACCGAAGTAGTGGAAGCCGTAAAAGCGAAAGTAAACAAGCTCAACAACAGCATCCTGCCGCGCGATGTGCGCATCGTGCCTTATTACGACCGTTCCGATCTGATAGAGTATGCTACGCACACCGTTACGCACAACCTGCTGGAGGGAATAATATTGGTTACCTTATTGGTATCGCTGTTCATGTTCAATTGGCGCACCACATTGATCGTGTCCATCATTATACCACTGGCGCTGCTATTTGCTTTTATCTGTTTACACCTCATGGGCATGTCTGCCAACCTGCTGTCACTCGGCGCAGTCGACTTTGGCATCATCATAGATGGCGCGGTAGTAATGGTAGAAGGTATGTTTGTTATCCTCGATCATAAAGCACATAGCGTGGGTATGGACCGGTTCAATAAGCTGGCCAAGTATGGCCTGATCAGGAAAAATGGCGCCCAGTTGGGCAAGGCCATATTCTATGCCAAGCTGATCATTATTACCGGCCTGCTGCCCATATTTGCTTTCCAGAAGGTAGAAGGTAAAATGTTCTCCCCACTCGCCTACACGCTTGGTTTCGCATTGATCGGCGCACTCATCACTACGCTTACACTGGTACCCGTACTCATCAGCATTCTGCTCAAAAAAAATGTACATGAGCGCCACAACCCTTTTGTACACCACCTCACCGGCTTTATGATCAAAGGCTTCAGCAAGGCATACAGGCACAAAGAAATAGTAGTTACTGCTTCCGTTGTGGTAATGGTTCTGGGTTTACTTTCTTTCAAGTTTTTAGGTTCAGAATTTTTGCCTGAACTCAATGAAGGGTCAATATGGCTGAGGGTGCAAACTCCTTATAGCATCTCCCTGGAGAAATCGGTTGAAGTATCCCGCCAGGTGAGGCAAAAGCTGATGGAGTTTCCCCAGGTCAAGTACGCTGTATCGCAAACAGGACGGCCTGATGACGGCACCGATGTGGCCGGGTTTTACAACAATGAATTCTCGGTGATGCTGTACCCGGAGAGCGAATGGAAACCAAAAATAAGCAAGGATGAGTTGATAGCAGAAATGAACAAAAAACTATCTGTAATACCCGGCGCCGAGCTCAATTTCTCGCAACCTATTATGGACAATGTGGAAGAAGCAGTATCAGGTGTCAAGGGCTCTATTTGCGTAAAGGTATATGGCGACTCGCTGAACTACATGGAAAATAAAGTAACCGATGTATACAACATTCTCAAAAACATAAAGGGCATCACAGATCTTGGCGTCATCCATAATATCGGGCAACCGGAACTGGACGTAAACCTCGACCAGCAAAAAATGGCATTGTATGGCGTTGCCACGGCCGATGCCAACGCCGTAGTGGCTATGGCCATCGGCGGGCTGCCCGCATCTACCTTGTATGAAGGGGCCAGAACGTTTGACATCCGCATACGACTGCCCGAGGCGTTCCGTAAAACGCCCGAAGATATCGGCAACCTGCTGGTGCCTACACAAAGCGGTTCCAAAGTACCCATCAAAGAGTTGGCTACCATCACGCAGCAAACAGGCCCATGCCTTATTTTCAGAGATGATAATGAACGATACTCTGCACTTAAATTTTCTGTGCGCGACCGCGACATGGGCAGCACTATTGCCGAGGCCCAGAAAAAAGTAAAAGAAAAAATAAAATTAAAACATGGCTACACTATGGCCTGGCAGGGCGACTTCGAGAACCAGCAGCGCGCCACAAAACGACTGGCGCAGGTAGTGCCTATCAGCCTGTTGCTCATATTCATTCTGCTCATCACCATGTTCGGCAACTTTAAAGATGCGCTGCTCGTATTTCTCAATGTGCCTTTCGCTATTGTTGGGGGCATTATAGCCTTGCTGCTCACCGGCACCAACTTTAGCATCTCTGCCGGCATTGGCTTTATTGCCTTGTTTGGTATTTGCATCCAGGATGGCGTTCTACTGATCACGGTCTTCAAACAAAATCTGCAAAAGATCAAAGGTGATAAAAGCTCCCTGTACTCTTCTATAAAACTCGGTGTCAATTCAAGGATCAGGCCGGTAATGATGACGGCCATGATGGCAGCCATAGGCCTGTTCCC
Organism: uncultured Bacteroidota bacterium; assembly: GCA_903906615.1. GTDB lineage: Bacteria > Bacteroidota > Bacteroidia > Chitinophagales > Chitinophagaceae > Nemorincola. The sequence continues at coordinate 4,540 of CAIVKT010000514.1, forward strand.
TGCGGCTATCTCTCATGGCATCGGCTCCGAAAGTAGCAGGCCGCTGGCAAGGGTGGTTATTGGTGGCATACTCTGCGCCATGATATTCAGCCTATGGGTATTTCCACTCATTTACGGATGGGCATACAGAAACATTGAGCAAAAACAAGCCAATGCGATAACGCCCGATGCAAGTAATGAGTGAGTAGCCTGAAACATAAATATTTTGTATCCCAACAGTGTCTCCCGCTCCTTCGGCGGCAGACTCTACGGTTCGTGCAGAACAGTTTATGAGTTCACAGAATTTCCCCCTTTAGATTCTGTATTAATTTCGCGCAGTTCACGCAATGCCACAAGTAATAAAACACAAACTAAAAACTCACCAACTGCACATTAGCGATCTCAAACGTACCACTCTGCTGACCCTGTGGCAGGCTTACATGCAGGTGAAAATAATAGTAAGAAGCCTGGTACTGCGCCTCGAAGTCGGCCACAGAAAGATAGAACTTCTTCCATTCAGTACTCGGCTTGATGCCAGAGAGCGGCACATCATTGGTCACACCGGCGATCACGGCTTCAAGGCCAACATAAAACGGTACCGTGCTTTTATAATCGAACTCTATATAGGCCGGTGTATTTGCCGGGATGATGAGCGAGTCTTTAGATAAGTTATCAGATAGCGTATCGAACGTAGCGCCTGCAAAATTGATGATACCCACCTGTCCCATTGCAGGATCGTTGTCCACTTCCATAGGCACTCCTGCACCTGTAAGTGTAAAGCTGGAAGATGCTCCCGGGCTATACCTGAAATGGTCTATCTCACCAAATTTCGCATCACTGTAGTACTGTGTAGTTGGTGTGTGGCTGATGGTCTTGCCCGGTTGCGGCCTGAAGGAAAAAGTATCTGTTTTATAAAACGGGTACACGCCCAGCATACTGTTAAGCCCATCAACAACAATGCCCGGCGATAGCGACAGATGCCCCAGCGTATCGCCATTAGTGATCACAGGTATCTCTGCCGGCAGATCAAAAGCGCCTATCAGCACATCATTATAATAAGCCCATACCTCCGTTACCTGGTGCGTGGTGATGTGGGTATTGGCCAGCGGATCGGCAACAAAATGAAAAGAGTCTACATGTATATAAGTAGGCACAGATGACTGCGAGGCAGTACGGTTGCACCCCTGCGCCATGTAGCAGCAGGCCGCCAAAAGCAGGCAATACTTTATTTGTGAGATCGGCTTCATAGCTAAATTATACTATGCAAGATAACTTAAAAAATCTGTCTGGCATTGTGGCCGGTATGTAAACTTACTGTGTTCCTCAGACGCTCGTCTGGCGCGGGCCTGTAGCAAAGCCTGTGATAGCCGCCGTATCTGCGTAATCTGGCCGGTTTCCAACAGGCATCTATACTACCTCTGAAACACTTCCCAAAATCACGCACGGCCTATAACATATACAACCCTCACCAACAACACATTACCCTCAAAAAAACTTCTATCACAGCGCAGCCCGTGCCTATGACAGCGCGGAAAACGTGCTGTCATAGAAATTCAATTTCCAACTGTCAATTATCCTCCCGACCTTTATGCGATAAAAGGCAAAAAACAATACAGGCTTAGCGACCTTTGCGTTTCCTTTGCGCTTTCTTTGTCCGCCGAAGCTAAAGCGAAGGAGGATCGCGTTTAAAATTCGGCGATACTGAGGCTGTGCAATTCTTTTGCACAGGTGCGCAAAAATGTAGCAAAAATGCTAACCCCTCAAAACACTTAAACCATTCATGATCAACACAAAACCCTAAAAAACACCAACAAAAATAAAATCCCATGAAAAATTGCACACCATGCAACTAAATGAAAAATATCACCATATCTTACCACAGTCCCGTGTTATAAATTAATTTTGAAGGAAATAGCCCCAAAAATCATTTTTGGCATAATTAATGCTGCTTTAAAGCGTTAGCTCTAATCTATAAATAGAATTAAAATAAATAATGCGTATCAAACTATTACTTAGTGGTTTAATATTATTGCTTTTTTCCTCTACGCATCTGTATGCCGGGAATGTGCTG
>CAIVKT010000515.1 GCA_903906615.1 uncultured Bacteroidota bacterium
ATACTGGCGGGTAATGTGGCATTAGAGTCTATGGGCTTTAAGACCTTTGGATTTGCGGGTGGCCGCGAAGATGTGTGGGAAGCTGATGAAGCTATCTATTGGGGCGCTGAGCAAACATGGCTTGGCGGCGACCTGCGGTATGCGCAGGGATCGGAAGGAGCGGCGAAACAAGGTGGCGTGCTGGTATCGGATGATGACGGCAGTGAGCAACATTCGCGCAACCTGGAAAAGCCTCTTGCCGCTGTTCAGATGGGCTTGATATATGTGAACCCGGAAGGCCCGGACGGCAATCCTGATCCTATCGCAGCGGCAAGGGATATACGCGATACATTTGGCCGTATGGCAATGGACGACGAGGAAACTGTTGCCCTTATTGCAGGCGGACATAGCTTTGGTAAAACGCATGGTGCAGCCTCATCGGAGCATGTGGGTAAAGAGCCTGAAGCAGCGGGCATAGAAAACCAGGGCTTTGGCTGGAACAACAGCTATGCCAGTGGTAAAGGGCCGGATACCATTACCAGCGGCCTGGAAGTAACGTGGACGAAAACGCCGACAAAATGGAGCAATGACTTCTTTGATCACTTGTTTGGGTTTGAGTGGGAATTGACCAAAAGCCCCGGTGGCGCGCAGCAATGGGTAGCAAAGAATGCGGAGCAGGTAATACCTGATGCATATGATGCTGATAAAAAGCACCTGCCCGCCATGCTTACTACTGACCTGGCATTGCGGTTCGATCCTGCATATGCAAAGATCTCTAAACGTTTTCATGAACACCCTGATCAATTTGCCGACGCTTTTGCCCGTGCGTGGTTCAAGCTGACGCATAGGGATATGGGGCCTCGCGTGCGCTACCTTGGCCCTGATGTACCTGCCGAAGAACTAATATGGCAAGACATAGTACCTCCGGTAGATCACCCGCTGATCGATGCTAATGATATTGCAGATCTAAAGACGAAAATACTTGGTGCAGGGTTGACCGTTGCACAACTGGCAGGAGCGGCATGGGCTTCTGCATCCACCTTCCGTGGTGGTGATAAGCGCGGTGGCGCTAATGGTGCGCGTGTACGGTTGGCCCCGCAGCGATATTGGCAGGCAAATAATCCTGAACAATTAAATAAAGTGCTGAATGCGCTGGAAGGAATACAAAAAGAATTTAACAGCGCAGCGCAAGGTGGCAAGAAAGTGTCTATAGCTGACCTGATAGTGCTGGGCGGATGTGCTGCCGTAGAGCAGGCAGCTAAAGATGCGGGACAAAGTATCGCAGTTCCGTTTACTCCCGGCCGTACGGATGCATCGCAGGAGCAGACAGATGTACATTCTTTTGAATTTTTAGAGCCTGTGGCTGATGGCTTCCGTAATTACAGGAAAGCCAAAACAAAAGTACGAACAGAAGAATACCTGGTAGATAAAGCGCAGTTGCTCACGCTTACAGCACCTGAGCTTACTGTGCTGGTGGGCGGTATGCGTGCGCTTAATGCTAATTACGATGGCTCTGCACATGGTGTATTTTCTAAGCGCGCCGGGCAACTTACAAACGATTTCTTTATCAACTTGCTGGACATGAGCACCGCGTGGAAAGCTGCCGGCGAAGACGGGGAATTATACGAAGGAAAAGACCGCAAAACAGGCGAACTCAAATGGACGGCTACACGTGCTGATCTGGTGTTTGGCTCCAATGCCGAACTGAGGGCTATTGCAGAGGTGTATGGCACCGCAGATGCACATGCGAAATTTGTAAAAGACTTTGTAGCAGCGTGGGATAAGGTGATGAACCTGGACAGGTTTGATATAAAGTAAGAGGTGATTTTTTACATGGTGCAGGCAGATGGGTGATCCATCTGCCTGCTTTTTTATAGCTAAAACTTTTGGCGCTATGAAAAAAACGCGATTAACATGTTCGGATTTCGAAACAAGGCCGAGATATAAATTTGGATTTCGTTTCTGTTCAACATTCATGCAATCAACCTGTGGCCTTAATTCATCAATGCTCTGGGTATTTCCGCAGCTGTTGGTTTTATTTTCAACAGCCTCGCGCTTACAGGCGTTGTCAACGCAACCGATGTACCTCTTCTACTCTTACCCAAGCGGGCATCTGATGGTGTAGACATTTTTCGTAACTTTAGTTATGATCTTCAGGCACATCAGGGCATTCCTTTTCTGCTGCTGGCTATTAATAACCGGCATATGCGGCGTCCTGTTATACATGGCTTTTCGCCCGGCGCCAATGGAGAATGGGCCATTTATTTGCGGCTACGCATTGATGGACAATACCGCATACCGGGGTGATCCTGCTTTTGCCGATGGAAAGGCTGTATTTCAAAATAACTGCGCATACTGCCACAATCCGCTAAAAGACGCTACAGGGCCGGCACTGGCAGATATAAATTCCTTTCGTTCGCAGGAATGGATATGCAGGTTTCTCACAAAGCCAACGTATATACCTAATGATAAGCGGGCGATCAACCTCCGAAAGCAGTACGGGCTGAAGTGCATGAAATTCCCCCAACTCAGTTGTAAAGAGCTTGAAGCGATGATAAGATACGTTGAGCATTATAAACAGGCGAAGATTTAAACCCGGTAGGATTACTGCACTGATGTTCCGCGACAAAGATCAATTTCAATAAAACAGGCCGTACTAAAAGTGCGGCCTGTTTCCATTTAATCTACATTATTTATTTCTTTTTCTTCTTTTTATTGTCCTTGTCATACAC
>CAIVKT010000516.1 GCA_903906615.1 uncultured Bacteroidota bacterium
ACTGTGCTGTACCACGACCAGGACACAGCCCTATGGGACAAGCAGCTCATCACGCAGGGCGAGTTCTTTCTCAATATGTCTTCGCAGGGTATTACGCTGTCTAAGTACCACATAGAGGCAGGCATAGCCTACTGGCACACGATAAAAGAAGACACCAAAGAAAAGTGGGAGCAGATACTGTTGTTGTACAACAGGTTGCTGTTCATAGAATATTCGCCCATTGCGGCGCTCAACCGTACATATGCGCTTTCTAAAGCCAACGGTAAGCAAGAGGCTATTATAGAGGCGGAGAAACTACAACTGACGGATAACCACCTGTACCACACGCTACTTGGCGAATTGTACACCGGTATAGATAACGCTAAAGCAACGGTATACTTGCAAAATGCCCTTGCACTTGCCCGCTCCGGGGCTGATAAGACGGTTATCTCCAATATGTTGAAGACAATAAGTGTGTAAGAAGCATATGGTAGGCCAATCCAAGGATGATCACATCTTTAAAGCAAACAACTGATAACCTCTTTACCCCACAAAAACTAAGGTTCGCTTCTTTTCGTATGTATATGTAGCCCGTTAAGGCTACATTAGCAATATGAAGATACATCTGCCTCAATTATTACTTACATCATCCGATGCTTCTCCTGTACCGGAAGGGCAGGGTGGCGTAGCTAAGATGAAGGATGTATTGATGTGGCAGGTAAGCTGGGTGGTATTGATAGCCTATACGTTACTGTTGTTTAAGCCTGCTGTTCCCGTTTTTGCAGATGTGATAGCACACACCTTTTGGGAAAAGCAACACTTGATGACGGTGCATGAAGTGAACGGTAAATTCCACGTGCATTACGAAGTGTCCAAAGGTTCGCACCAATCTGATAAGGGTACGCAGAACAACAGCGATAAAGTAGATGGCGATTGTCATTTATGTACGGTTGCTAAAAGCCTTTACCTGCAACCCGTTTATACAACCCGCGCTGTGTCTTACGCCTCGTTTTTGTGTTTCTATTCTTATCCTTCCCTCGGCTTCGATAGCCCGCCTCCGCAGGTATCCTGAATATCTTCAGGCCCGTTTTTGAATCTTATTATTTCTTGAAAACTGAGCACGTGCAGGTAGGTATTACATAATATCTATCCCTTCGTTTTTGCCCGGAGATATTTGTTTTTAGTTTAAGTCTAAGATAAAAAAGCTAGGTATCGCCATCCCGGCGCAGCAATGGCTATTTCTCATTTCGCAAAACGAACTACATGAATTCATTTATAAACAGGATATTCCTGTTGCTACTGCTTTGCTGTGCATCAGCAATAACAGCAAGCGCGGCAGGTACAATAAAAGGCCGGGTGGTGGATAAGACAACCCACGAGCCAATAGAGGCCGCTGTGGTCATCAATGGCCAGGCGGGCAATACAGAAGTTACAGATAAGAACGGCAGCTTCATAATACACGATGTAAAAGGTGATAGCCTGTACGTAATGGTGATCGGCTACAAATCGCAAATGGTGAAGGCGGAAGCAGGCAAGGCTGTGATCATAGAACTGGAGCGCGGCGCTATATCGCTCAAAGATGTAACGATCACTAACAGCTCCCTGCTCAAGACCTACGCGGCCCTCACCGCGCTGGACCTGAATATGCAGCCCGCAAAATCAGCGCAGGACCTGCTGCGCCTGGTGCCGGGCCTGTTCATAGCCCAGCACCAGGGTGGTGGCAAGGCAGAGCAGATATTCCTC
>CAIVKT010000517.1 GCA_903906615.1 uncultured Bacteroidota bacterium
CATGCGTATCCGCGTCATAGAAACCCGCCCACAGGCCTTCATTATCCGGCTTCACACCCGCATCTATGCCGCAATGCGTACACCGTGTACCTGTTTCTATAGACATCTGGAATTTGTTTTTTGGCACTTGGAATTTAATACAGTATCCTCCTCTTCTGCTTACCCTTGTTCACGATCACCTCCAGGTTGGTCAGGTAGTCCTTATAACCGTGTTGCAGCTCCAGCATTTCCTTATTGGCTTTGTAAGCCTCTATGACATCCAGAACCGGTACCATCTGGGCCTTGATGATCTTGCATATAGCTGTAATGAACGAGCTGCTATTATGCCCGGCGAACTCCGCAAATTGCTTCACCAGTTCTGCAAGGTCACGAGCTTCAGCTTCCTTGGTTATTTTGAAAGTACCGGCCTGGAATGCTTCTTTATTTACACTAACGCCGCCGTCAGATATATCAATGCCACGGGTCAGTAATTGTATGGAAGAAGATAAGTTAAATCCAAACTCTTCTTTGAATGCCTGTAGGCGCTTATAATCCTCATTCCCCTGGCTCGCATAGCAGTGTATATAATCCGCAGGCTTCCATTTCTCGGTATTGCTGTTCACCTTGGCAATGTCCAGTATGGTCATTTCCTGCGCCACTATATACCACACATAGCTGCCCAGCTCATGCGCCACAGCAAACCGGTGCTGCCCGTCAATGATCTCCAGCTTCCTGCCCTTCTCCGCCACGATCACAGGGCAATACTTCAGTACATTCAGTCCACCCTTTATATCCTTTTTAATGCGGTTGATCTTGGAGCGGTTCAGTGTTCTGTTACCAGCCATGCTCGCAAACAGGCCGTAATCCTTCGTCACATAGATCTTCACCGGGCTTTCAATATGCACGAAGGCAGTAGAGCGCTTAGGCAAAGGCTGTTCTAATGGTTCACCATCAATATCTCCGGGCATTTCTACCTCCGGCAACTCAATGATTTCGTCTTCTTCATCAAAGCTGTTTAACATACTATTTTTTTTTATTGGTTCTTTTTTAGATTGCTTTTCCTTTTTGGGCTTCACCTTCTTCTCCTTCGGAGCAAAGAACCCACTACTGGCAGACTTATTCATTGCCAGCGGCAGCTTCCGCTCCTGGTCCTCAAAGTGTAGCGCACCCTTATTACCCTTGTGCTTCGCCACTTCGTTCATAGCAAACCGTGGCGCTGGCTTCCGCTCCTCCGGCTGCCCCGGCTGCATACCATCTAAGTACCTGGTAAACTCCATACTACTGTTGGTTTAATTTGTGTTCTATGATATAATCCTTCACAGTATGTCTGTGTACTTTCAATTTCCGGGCAATAGATATTTGTTCTGTACTCACCCTTATATACCCGTAAGTCATACCTCGCACATTGTTTTTAAAAACCACCCCGGCCCCATTGCCGGGGTGGCATCCTCCCTCCGGTTTCTCGCTATTAAAGGTTTGCGAGCTGTACGGGACTCGAACCCGTGTACTCCTGGGTAACCAGGTGCAAAACCAAACTCCGCCAACAGCTCACCAGGCTCTGATCAGCGCCACAACGCGCCGCCATAACCCCTTCCGCTTCCGCTCCTCCACACACAAAAGGAACTTCAGCAGATTTTCATGCTTTTGTTGCCTCCGTGTCATTCCGGCAACTCCATTTTTACAGGCTCCAAAAAGAAACTCTCCTCCTTATCCACCACAAAGCCCAGCGCCGCAGTCCCTTTAGGCTTGTCCCGGATGATGGCCACCTTGTCCATCGCCACCGTAGTGCGCAGGTAAGGCTGCATAGCCTTCCGTTTTTCCATCATGGCTATTATTTCCTTTTCCTTGAACCCTTCCAGGATCACCACCTTGTCCTTGCCCTGCCTGAAACCGATCTGCGCATTACAGTGCAGCGTACTCTGCGCCCCTTCAAACAGTTCCTCCCGGTTCGTCGCACAGTAATCGTGTACCGTTTCAAAGTCAGCATCCATCTCCGCCTTCATCCGGGCAAAGTCCTCAGCATACTCAGCATCTATGGCCGCTACGCGCTTATCCCGCTTTGCCGCCAGTGCTGCATACTCATTATCATTGCGCACATACCCTTGTAGTGCTGTCTCAAACGCCTCTTGCGTTACTGCCTTCTTTGCCGTTGTTTTTGCCATTTTATACTCGTTTTAAATTGTTTTAAATGATTTTCATGGTGATCCCGATAACTATCGGGACGAACCACTACCTGATCAGCGCGTACCCGTGCCGGTTCTTATATGGCTTACTACTCGTATTCTTATGTATCGCGCTGAATACCTTTTGCACCACATGCGCCTCATACACCTCCAGCATATTCTTAAAGAGCTTCCACAGTTGGCAATAGGCTATAGCCTCCACCGGTGTCAGCGAGAACAGGTACGTACCCTGGTCCTTATCCACCAGCAGCGCCACCTTGTTCAGCATATCCACGGCATGTGCCGCCAGCAGTACCTCGTGCTGGTCTTCAGCCTTAAAGCTGTTCTTAACCACCGTATAGGCATTCATTAACCCTACCAGCTCATCCGGGCTTAGTCGCACCCTTATCGCGTCCCTATCCATGCTTTTACCGCTTTTAAAGTGTCATTATACTTTTTGCAAAACTGTTCATCTTGTATGTACAGGTATTGCTTTGCTCGCTGCCGGTAGTTGATGATCGTTGTATGATCCATCTTGCCCAGCAGCGTACCGGTCCGTTTCATCGGCAGGTGACTGTAATACCGGTGTATGAACACCGCCGCCAGGCACCGCAGGTCTACATATTCCCTTTTTCGGCCCTCATAGTAGTCATCCATCGTCATACCCAGCGCCTGCGCTACCACCGCCAGCATTTCCTCTACGGTTCCCCTCGGCTCCGCTTCTGTCCTCATGATCAGGCGAACATCCATATTAACAACCTGGGATATCGTGATCTCCGCCGCCCGTATGATGGCCTCTATGATTTCCTTTTGATTTTCCATAGCCTGCGGCTTAACAAACATGAACTAACTGCTTACCACTCGCCCTGATACCAGCTTTCACCTCAGCCGATGGCTCTGCCGTGAAATAGCGCAGCTCACCGGGTCCATTGACCACATAGCACACTATCGGGTCCAGCTTGCGCCACCGCAGCCATTTGTTGATGTGTTCAAACTTCACCTTTGCAGCCCATAGCTGGAATACCAGGTTCTCATGCAGCTCCAGTGTCACATACGGCAGGTTGCTCATTACCCATTTCATATGCCAGGCAGCTATCGCCTCATTGATCTTGTGCTTTAG
>CAIVKT010000518.1 GCA_903906615.1 uncultured Bacteroidota bacterium
TAATTAGTAGAAAGCCGCGAGAAAAAAGTCGGGGCTGGAATTTGGAATTTAATATTTGGAATTTAAACTATGAGCAATATCCTATTAATGTCGGGCACAGCAGTGAAGGTGATCCAGTTATTTGCGGCCCTGTCGCTGCTGATAGCGCTGCACGAAGGTGGCCACTTTTTCTTTGCGCGCCTGTTCAAAACACGTGTAGAGAAGTTCTACCTGTTCTTCGACTTCCTGTTCCCGTTCTCGGGTGTGCTGAATTTTTCTTTGTTCAAAAAGAAGAAAGGCGATACCGAATATGGTATTGGCTGGTTCCCGCTGGGTGGCTATGTGAAGATAGCCGGTATGGTGGATGAGAGCATGGACAAGGAGCAACTGGCCCGCCCACCTGAGCCATGGGAGTATCGCTCTAAGAAGCCCTACCAGCGGCTGTTCATCATGCTGGGTGGTATCATCGTGAATGTACTGGTAGCTATAATATTGTACGTGGCTGTGTTCGCGATATACGGCGAAGAATACCTGCCTACACAAAACGCAACCAACGGCTACGCTATGGACAGCACTGCCAAAGTGCTGGGGTTGAGGAATGGCGATATGATCGTATCGATTGATGGTAAGCCCGAACCAAGAGCTGAAGGTATTATATCTGATGTAGTTTTCGGTCAGGCTAAAACAATTGAAGTGTCGCGTAATGGCGAACCAATTAAAATTGCAGTTAAAGAAGGAACAGTACGTTCCATACTTAACAGCGAAAAAGGCTCTCCCTTCATTATGCCTCGTATTCCACTCGTGGTGGATGAAGTAGTGAAAGGATCTGAAGCACAGAAGATGGGGTTATTACATGGAGATAGTGTAATAGCTGTAAATGGTATGCCAATCAGATTTTATGATGAATTTGATAGTGTAAAAAGAGCAAATGCCGGACAGCAAATTGCAATCACGGTAGTACGTAGTAACAAGATTGCTGAACTAAAGGGTAGAGTACCGCAGGATAAACAACTTGGTTTCAAACAAAGCGTAGAATTGAATCGTTTTTTTAAGACCGACGTTATAAAATATAATCCCGTACAAGCTGTTGGCAGGGGTTTACACTTTACGTATGAGAAGTTTAAAATGTACCTCAGCAACTTCAAGTTGATGGCCTCTAAGGAAGTAGATTTGAATAAAAGCATGGGGGGGATCATTAGTTTTGGCAAGATATTCCCATCAGAGTTTGATATGCGCGAGTTCCTAATGCTCACGGCATTTATCTCCATCATCCTCGCGTTCATGAACCTACTGCCCATACCCGGCCTCGATGGCGGTTACGTGATCTTCCTGCTGTTCGAAATGATCACCGGCAAGGCAGTAAGCGAGAAGGTAATGGAGCGTGCCACAACTATCGGCCTTGTACTCCTCCTTACACTTATGGTGTATGCTAACGGGCTGGATATCTTCAGGTTGTTTAAGCACTAGTTAACTGGTTAAAGGGTTAATTAGTTAATAAGGTTAGCTGGTCAAATAGTTAACTGGTTAATAGGTTAATAAGGTATCCGGATTCCATTTGCGAATATAGCCATTGAGTGACACCAGTTGCCGCGGCCTTTAGGCCGTGGATAATAGCAAAATAAGTGCGGCTTTAGCCAAAATAATAATAAGGGCCTGTTGGTAACTTGTTTTTATGATCGATCAGCATATTCTATTAACGGTAGATGCCCTTGTCTTTACCAAAGGCACAGATGGCTGGCAGCTACTGCTGGTGCGCAGGAAGAATGAACCCAGCAAGGGCATGTGGGCCTTTCCCGGCGGCTTTGTAGAAGACGATGAAGAATTGGAAGCCGCTGCCATAAGGGAGCTGCACGAAGAAACAGGCTTGCAGCTCACCTCGATGACACAACTGCATACCTTCGGCAAAGTAGGCCGCGACCCACGTGGCCGCACGGTATCAGTGGTCTATTACTCATTTACCAATGATGCCCATAAAGTAGAAGGCGCAGACGATGCCGCCGAAGCAGCATGGATCAACATCAAAGACATCACCGCCCTCGCATTCGATCACATGGATGTCCTAACCTTAGCGCTCGATGTGCTGAAGGGCAGGATGTCATAACGAAAAAAGAGAGGCTCCCGGAACATGGTCCCGCTTTTTCTGCGGGAGGGTCGGGGTTACTTCATCACCACCTGCACGGTCTTCCTCGTTTCCTGGCGCAGAAGTATCTGCTTGCCCTTGGTGAGATCAAAGATGATCTCGGGTGTGAAGTGGCGGATGGTAAGCAGGTTCACATGATCGTTGATGGCTACTTTGTAATCCACGCCCAGGGCTTGTATGAGGGCTTTTACCTTGTCTTCCCGGTTATCTATGCAGGCAATGAAGCTGATGGCTGCATTCTGTATCAGGTTGATCTTCACTTTTAAATCGTGGAAAATGCTGTAGAGGTTGCTCAGGTTGTCTTCGGTGATGAACGAAAAGTCCTTAGTGGTAACCTGTACCAGCACCTGGTTGTCCTTCAGTACAATGAGTGGGGGATAGTGCGCTGCATCTACCTCGCCCTTGATCACAGAGCCCGGCAGTGTTTTATCGAGGAAGCATTTTACATACAGCGGTATATTGTTGTTCTGTAAGGGCTTTATGGTTTTGGGGTGAATGATCTGCGCACCATAGAAGGCCATTTCTATCACCTCGTTAAAGCTGATGGCCTCTATCTTCACCGTATCGGGGAAGAGCTTGGGGTCTGCGTTCTGCAGGCCGGCAACATCCTTCCATATGGTCACAGATTCGAGGTGCAGCATGGCAGCCAGTATAGCAGCAGTATAGTCACTGCCCTCGCGGCCCAGCGTTACAGATTTGCCATCTTCGGTAGCGCCAATAAAGCCCTGTGTGATGACGGTCTTGCCCTGCTTCAGCAAGTTGCCCAGTATAGCTTCGGCATTGTGTTTGGAGTATGCCCAGTCCACCACGCCATCGCGGTAGGTATGGTCGGTACGGATGATGTTGCGTACATCGGCCCATTCGCTGTTCATATTGCTTTGCAGCAGGAAGAGCGAGAACATGCGCGTAGAAAGCACCTCGCCCATGCACACGATCTGGTCGTAGGAATAGTCGTAGCGGGCGCTGTCGGTATTACGTACCGCCTGCTCCAGCTCGGCGAAATGCGCACGCAGGGCATCAACGGCCATTGCATAATGCACATCATCCAGCAGGCCACGGGCAAAATCAAGGTGTTCCTGTTCCAGTTTGTGCGTGGCAGCAATTGCTTCATCTTTCTTATTGTCGCAGGCCAGCTTCACGATCACCTCGAGGGCATTGGTGGTCTTCCCCAGCGCCGACATAACAATGAGCACAGGTACTTCTTCCCTGATGATGGGCAGCAAAGCCGCCATTCTGCCTGCATCAGCTATAGATGCACCGCCAAATTTGAAAACACGCATAGAATGAACGTTAAGGGGAGGCAAAGATAAAAATATACTTTAGTCAACCGACCATTCCTGAAGCTATTAATTTCTGAGTATACTCTTCTTTAGACAATGGGCAGTTTACAAGGTCAATAAAATCTTCCTTGTTCAGCTTGCATTGGGTGGCCATTTTTTTGATGAGGAGATCATCCAGGTCGTGAGCTCCACCATGACTGATCTTAGTGCTCAGCACGAACCGGCCATCATGGTAATAATGAAGAAATTTATGGTCGCCGGGAGCATCAACAAATCCTTTCTTCTTCAGGCTTTTGTATGTTTTGCTGCTGTCCAGAACCATTTATGCCACATGATTTACATAGAGGTTCATGAATTTCTTTATATTATTCATGCGTGTTGTCAATTGGGATTCACTTAATGAGGTCAGCGTTTTATACAAGTTATCAAATTCCTCGTTAAAATCTGTTTCCACATCATCAACAGTTTTGCCGACAGCATAAATATCAAGGGATTCGTTTTTAATGATATAGTGGTCTTCTTCTTTTTCGAAAAGGCACCTTAGCGGGTAATTTAAAACATACCTGCGATCATCAATGGCGATCACAGATGGAGAATAAGAAA
>CAIVKT010000519.1 GCA_903906615.1 uncultured Bacteroidota bacterium
ATAAAGATGTACAAGCTGAAACAGGGCGAGAACAAGCTATCCATACCGGTAAGCGAAAAGCCTTACAAGGTAGTGATAGACCCGCGCCTGCTGCTGATAGACAAGAAACTGGATGATAATGAAATGAAGATAGATGATGCAGTGACCAAAAAATAATTGCATTGATCGTATAAAACGAAACAGCCCGGAGCAGGTGCTCCGGGCTGTTTTATAATTGCTTGTTTGCCTTATTTTTTAGCTTTAGAAGTAGTGGTTGTTTTTGTAGTGGTCTTGGTAGTTTTAGAAGTTGCTTTCTTTGCAAACTTATAAGTAAGGGCTACCATAAGGCCGCCGGATGCGTTGTTGGTTGCAGTACGGTCTGACCCATAAAAATTCCCAGAAATATTACCTTGAGAAATAGTAGCACTTTTCTTTTCTACATCACCTAATCCATATTCGAGGCGCAAATCGGCGCTCAACACCAGATTAGAAGTAAGGTTAAAACCTGCGCCTACACCCAGTACGCCATCAATGGTCATCTTCTTGTACATATCAGATGGTGTTTGGTCGTAGCCTGTAAGCGGCGATTTGTTTCCATTCACATAATAGTTCACAGAACTGATCATATCTATCTGCGGTCCTATGAAAGAATGGAAATACACTTTCTTATCTGTATTGCCGGTGTACCTGAAAAGTACCGGTATTTTGATATTCGAGAAACGAGTTTCGGCGGTGTAAGAGTCTCCTACAACCAATGGCTTTCCATTGAGGTCAGCAACACCTGCAAATGTGCTGCTCATCACATTATCATCAGGATTTGCCACGGCAACGCCTTTATACCCTTGTCCCTGGGTAACATAGATAAAATCCAGCTCCACACCCATGTGTTTAGTGAACGTATAACCTACATTGATCCCAACAGGAATATGTATCTTCTGGCTGTAGTCCAGCTCTTCGCCGGCAGCCTGGTCTTGTTTGTTGATGAGCGAAGATGTTTGCACACCTGAATTAAGGCCCACGTCAAATCCCTTTTGGGCATAAGACTGTGTGCCGGCCAATGACAGGGCGCATAGTGCGATCACCTTGGCACTCTTTGTGGTGGTTTGTAGGAATGTGTGTTTGGTCATAAAGGGGTTTTTGAAAGGTTAATGATAAAATAATATACCTTTCAAATGTACATAATAATATTTCCGTAAAGAAGCGTTTTGGAAATAACAAATAAGTATTAGCTACGTTATTGCGTGAACAATTTGACCCGCTGAGGCGCAAAGACGCTAAACTCATTCTGTGAAAGAGACAATTATAGTGAAACGGGCTGCATGTTTTATGCCAGGTGCTTTACCAATACCCTTTTGGCTACAGGCAGCAGTGTTTCATCAAAAGGCACGCTGAGCGGGAACTCCACTTTATAAACAGCAGGGTTGGGCAGGGTGCGAATGGAGCGGATAATATCCAGCTTTATCTGCTCGTAGGTAGTGGCGAGGTCTTTTTTGCGGGTGTCCACAAATGCCATCCTGATGCCCCTGTATTTGGCATCTTTATGCTCAAAGAGTGTGATGCTGTAGTTATATACCCGCACCTCTTTGTAAGCGCCATAGCGCATGAGCACATATCCCTCATTTTTATAGAGGGGCATAATGCCCACAGGTTCTATCTGCAGGCGGCTTTCTACAAAGTCATACAGCTC
>CAIVKT010000520.1 GCA_903906615.1 uncultured Bacteroidota bacterium
AGATAAAACGTCTTGGGGCATATCTCTTTATAAACGACCTTTGTGCCTTCAAAGTATATGCTCCTTCTTTGTCCGCCGAAGTTTTAACAAAGGAGGATTGTCCCAAAGCTAAAGCGGAGGATCGGGTAAAATAGAAGTGTTGTAAACAAAAATCAGGATTATCCCCAAAATGCGCTCTGTCCCAAATGGGACATCAAATGGGACATTAAAAAAATTAAATACGTCCAAAACCTCTTCCCACCCTCACTCACATTAAAAACTATAATAAGAATTATCCACAAAAAAAAAGTTTTCAGCGCATCGGACATTGTGAATTAAAATGAGGGCAGAAGTAGAGCTATGCCAAAAAACGGCGGCCGTGCGCTGGCTATGGGGCGTGGAGCGTTTTTTTTGGCCGGCACTTTCTTTGGTACTTTCTTTTTGCTGAAGAAAAGAAAGTACACCCGCGAGGATGAGATAATGAGATTGAAAAGTAAAATCAGGATTATTTAACCAAGTGTAAACCTATTTCAGGACGATACAATACGGAGATGTGCAATTCCCTGTGCAAAAGTGAGCAAAAATGTAGCAAAAAAGTGAGCAGCTTTTTTGCCTGTTTTCGCATCAATTAGTTGATTATCAATAATCCCGATAGCTATCGGGAGAGCAACAACCCAAAATAAAAAATCCAAACAAAAAATTGCACACTCGCAAAAAATACAATGCCACATAGAATAGATATGTATGAGATAACGATAGAATTTCTACCCGTTCACCACATTTAGGTTATCTTTGAGCATCATAAAATAACTTACTTGTGAGAAATATCTTATTCGCGGCACTGCTCGTGTTTATAGGCTCTACAGCCAATGCCCAGCCTTGGATGCACACAACCGGCACTGGCCCCGTAAAATATGCCGATGCCCTATATAACTACCAGCATTCGCGCTACTATATTGCGGATAAAGATGTAGACAAAGATGCCGATGAGCATGAGGCCGAGAACGAAAAAGGTGAGGTAAAAAATCACCTCTTCAAAAAATGGGATTGGTACTGGAAGCAGCACCTCGACCAGGATGGCTACATGGTACCGCCTGTACGCACGCTGGAGGCATGGCAGGCATATATCACCGCACATAGTATAGCATCAGCCCGCACTACCAACTTGGCCTCCAATTGGGTGTTCCAGGGGCCCGACTCCTGCAATCATGGTTATTCGGGTATGGGGCGCATCAACATTGTGGCTTTCGATCCTGTTGACTCCAATACCTTTTATATAGGCAGCGCCGCAGGCAGCAGCTGGAAGACCACAGATGGCGGCCTCACCTGGACATCTCTTTATACCAACCTGCCCACACTTGGCGTTGCAGATATTAAGATCAACCCCATCAACCCCAATACCATTTATGTAGTTACCGGCGATGGCGATGCAGGCGATGCCTACAGTTCAGGTGTTATTATCTCGCACGACAAGGGCGCTACCTGGAGTACCAGCGGCCTCACCTGGTTGCCTACAGCCTATATCTCCGGTCATTCCTTGCTCATCAATCCGCTCGATACCAGTTCTATGATACTGGGTACCAACAATGGCATTTATAAAACATACAACAGCGGTGCCTCATGGACCAATGTATGCTCCGGCAATTTCAAGCAGATATTGTACAACCCTGCCGATACGTCCATGGTATATGCATCTATGTACACCGACACTTCGGCACAGATCATGCGCTCACTTGATGGTGGCATTACGTGGAATGCAATGACCTCTTTTACAGATGTGCAAAGGGTAGCTCTGGCAGTATGCCCCGCCAGCCCAAATGTAGTAAAGGCAGTATGCTCTGATAATTCATCGGGCCTGGAAGGTATCTATTCCTCGTCAGACAGCGGTGCAAGCTTTACCGGCATATTTATGGAAAATGACACTTGCGGTAACAACCTGCTGGGCTACGATCTTGGCCTGCCCACGCATAATTGCGGCGGGCAAGGCTGGTACGATCTCTGCATTGCGATGGACCCACGCGACCCATCCGCTGTTGTTGTAGGTGGCGTTAATACCTATTATTCTTCCGACAGCGGGCATAGCTGGCAACTGGCCAATCAATGGTGGAATGGTGTTTCGGGGATGCAAACCGTACATGCAGATAAGCATTGCCTCGCTTACAACCCCATCGGCAAAGGACTGTACGAAACATGCGATGGCGGCATTTATAAAAACTATGGCCCAGTAACTAATCCATGGACCGACCTCACAGATGGCATCACCATCACAGAGTTTTACAACAATGCAGTAGACAACCAGGTGCCTTTTTGCATAGGTGGCAGCCAGGACAATGGCACCAAAATGATAGACAGCACAGCTACTGTGGACCTCACAGGTGGCGATGGTATGCAGCCTTTGATCAACTATGGTGACCCGTTCAATATCTGGTATACCTCCTACCCAAATGGCAGTATAGATATGACCCGCGATGGCGGCGCCAACTACCACAACATTACCGATACGATACATGGCTCAGGCGCATGGGTTACTCCATACGTTATTGATCCGCAGGACACCGCAACACTGGTGCTGGCTTATGACCGTGTATATGCCACTAACGACAATGGTGTTGACTGGTATCCTATTTCCCCGGTTTTCGACAGCAATGCCGATATCACCACGCTCGCTATAGCACCCTCCAACCCCAACTATCTTTACGTCACCTACTTTGATTACAATGTGTGGCAACCCTTCATCAAATACACCACCAATTTCGGAGCTACATGGGATACGGCAATAACCCCTACAACTACTTATATATCAGACATTAAGGTAGACCCTGTAAACGCGCAGCATATATACATGACCATTAGCGGCTATGGCGTACCAAAGGTGTGGGACTACTATACCGATACCCGCAGGTGGCGCAATATTACCGGTAGCTTACCCGATATTCCTGTTGCCTGCGTACTCGTAGACACCAATTTTAAAACGCTGTACATAGGCACAGATGCCGCTGTCTACTATAGGGATACCACCATGACCGACTGGGCTCTTTTTGACAACAATATGCCTACGGTAAAAGTGAGCGACCTACAGATCAACTATACCACCAACGAGATATGGGCCGCAACGTTTGGCCGCGGTATGTGGAAGAGTGTGAAAGCGCAAAAGCCCCGTGTAGTAGGTGTTCCTACAGTAGTAGAAAACAGCTCATCTTACATTATTACTCCTAATCCAAACAAAGGTAACTTCACTATATCGGCAACAGGTACTGCTGCTGTGGGCAATGAGGCAAATGTACGATTGCTTTCCATAGACGGCAAGCAAGTATGGAGCCAACAGTTAACTTTCGATCAGTCGGGTATATTGAAAATTGATGGAGTAAGCGTAGCGCCGGGTTTCTATATCTGCGAGATCACTTGCAAAGGGGATATTGTGCGCCGTAAGCTGGTGATCGAATAGGGAAAGATACCCATCATTATTGTAGCACCGATACTTTCGGGCACGGTTTTGTTGTCCTTTCCTGTATATGAAAGCGATAAGAATTCACGA
The DNA here is from genome assembly GCA_903906615.1 of uncultured Bacteroidota bacterium. Classification (GTDB taxonomy): domain Bacteria; phylum Bacteroidota; class Bacteroidia; order Chitinophagales; family Chitinophagaceae; genus Nemorincola. Next base: position 3,515 of record CAIVKT010000520.1, read on the forward strand.
ATTTGGCGGCCCTGATGTGCTGCGCACTGATAACATAGCTGTACCTGCACCCGCTGATGATGAGGTATTGGTAAAAGTATATGCCACAAGTATCAACCCTATAGATTGGAAAATACGCAAAGGCGCAAGCCAGGCAAAATTCCCCGTAACCCTTCCCTTTACACTTGGCTGGGATGTTTCCGGCGTTGTGGAACAAAAAGGGGATAATGTAACCGGCTTTGAAGTGGGCGC
>CAIVKT010000521.1 GCA_903906615.1 uncultured Bacteroidota bacterium
AAGAAATACGTCGTTTTTTTTAACGAAGAACTCACAATTAGATAAAACACAAATTTACATTATGTTTTATACAACAATATTTAATAACTATCAGTAAATAGAACGCACATACATGGCGATAAATCGTCAATAAAAAAGCGCTAATAACCAACAGTAAAACTACAACTGAAACCTATCCCGGTATCCTCGCGATGTATTTGGACATCTCCTTGATCTGCTCTACCACTTGTGCATTGGTGGCCTTGCACGACTTCGCCTTACCAAAATAAATTTTCGCATTGCGGAAATCCCGGCGCTGCACGCATATGCTGGAGAGTTGCAGGTAGGCCGTGGCCAGGTTGTCTTTATCAGGTAATCCTAATTGCACCGCCTTGCGCAGGTGCGCATAAGCGTCTTTTGAATTGCCCTTCTTCATGGATATGGCACCCAGTTGCAGGTAGGCCGTGCCTTCGTATTCTTTTTCAGGCATACCCATGTCAATGCTCTTCCGTAGCTGCTCTTCGGCCTTGTCCAGGTCATCGCCCAGGGTGGAGAAATTGGATTGCAGCATGTAATAAGACGACCGTATCGGCTTGTACAGCAGGCTTGGATATTTCACCATGCCCAGCAGCTTTTGCGCGCCTTCCATATCTCCCGCTTCCATATAACCCTGTATCAGTGTCATTGGCCCTACCAGGAAGTAAGCCACCACCATCAGTATGGCGCACAGCAATGGTATCCAGGCGATCCACCAGGTAACTTTAAAACCTATAAGGAAACCCAGCGCTATCAGTACTACGGCAATAGGGATACGATAAAATACTATAACCTTTCTTAAATTCATATTGTCAATTGGGCGGCAAATATACCGTATTTTTGCAACACTAAAGAACATCAAAACGCTGTAGCTTGCACCCCAAACAGCTTCAGCAACTCACAGCTGCCCTCAAAAAACAGCCGTAGACCTTTGAATATAAAATGGATTGGTATAAAAACTGGTTTGGATCGCCTTTTTACAAAATACTCTATCAAAACCGCGATGAGCTCGAAGCACGCGAATTTGTAGAGAACCTGCTCGCCTACCTGCAACCGCCCCCCGGCTGCGCTATGCTGGACATCGCCTGCGGCGAAGGGCGCTTCGCGCGGCAGCTGGCCGAACATGGGTTTGATACCACAGGCATAGACATCTCGCACGAGAGCATCGAGATCGCAAAGGCTTTTGAAACCGATAACCTGCAATTCTTTATGCAGGATATGCGCTTCCCTTTTTACATCAACTATTTCGACTACGCTTTTAATTTCTTCACCAGCTTCGGGTACTTCGCACACGACCGCGACCATGCACTTGCAGCAAAGTCATTTGCCGCAGGCCTAAAGAAGAATGGCCTGCTGGTCATTGATTACCTCAACTACGAAAATGTATTGAGCAATCTCGTGGCCGAGGAAACTTCGCAAAGGGGCAGCTATACTTTTCACATAAACAGGCGGCTGGAGCGCAACCACATCGTTAAGGAGATCAACTTCGTTGATGCCGATAATAAGCCACGCCAATACACCGAAAGTGTGGCCGCATTCTCGCTCGCCGATTTCATCAAAATATTCAAGCCCGCCGATATGTCGCTCGTTGCCACTTTCGGCGATTACCGGCTCGGCACCTACCACCCGCTCGACTCGCCGCGCCTCATCATGATCTTTAAAAAGAAGTATGGCTAACGATCTGCGGCACATCATCAACGGCTGGGACCATACTGCATGGTATTACATCAACACGCAGTGGCACAACCCTGTGCTTGATTTTGTGGTACCCTTCTTCCGCAATCCCATTTTCTGGGCGCCGTTGTATTTGTTCCTCGCTATTTTTATGCCGCTCAATTTCAGGCGCAAAGGTTTCCTCTGGTGTGCTGGCTTTCTCATCACCTTCATGTGTGCCGACCAGGCAACCTCTAACTACATCAAGCCCTACTTTCACCGCATACGGCCATGCAACAATCCTGCGCTCAATGGAATAGTGCGCGTACTCGTGCCGCACAGCAATGGCTTTAGTTTTCCTTCTTCTCATGCCGCCAATCATTTTGCCCTCGCGCTCTTCTGCGCCATCACACTGGGCCACCTGCACAAATGGATTTGGCCTACCGCATTGTTGTGGGCCGCACTAGTGGCCTATTCACAAGTGTATGTAGGCGTGCATTACCCCTTCGATGTTTTTTGCGGCGGCATCCTCGGCATCCTCATCGGCATCTGCACCGGCAAAATATTCAATCGCTTTTTTGCATTGAAACCCCAATACACAGAAATCAACAGCATCTCTTAGCTGCGCTATCTCGAATAATCAAAATAATATCCTCCTGCCCCAAAAAGCAGGAGGATATTTAAATATTCGATAACTTTATAAAAACATAGACGTTGAAATTATATACCAATCGCCTGATCTTATGCCTTTTGATACTGGCAGCCATGCCGGTATCTGCACAGCAATTTAAGTGGATACATGGCGGCGGCAGCTCTGCGGACATGACACATTACGCTCATGACGACCAAGAGCAAACCAACTATATGTGTACGGACGCACAGGGCAATGTATATGCACTGAGCCAAGTGGGCTTTACCGATATTGTAGCGGATACCTTTCATCGTGCATCAGCTTATAGCGCCAGTAATTTGCTCATAACCAGTTACACATGCGATGGGCAAATGCGATGGGCAAAGTTGATCACTTCAAGTGATGGAGATGATCTTGCCTGCGGCATCGGGGTAGATAACAATGGCCATGTATATGTAGCGGGTTTTTTTCAAGTGGGAAGCGGAACTGTATATATTGGTTACGACACTACCATATCAGGAGT
>CAIVKT010000522.1 GCA_903906615.1 uncultured Bacteroidota bacterium
GGCAAAACCTAAAAGTGCAGATAATTTTCTAATTGAACCGCAACCAGCACTTTAAATCACTGCCCAAAACCATTACTTTTGATGTATGGAAAAGAAAATAATCCGCACAGATAATGCGCCTGCACCTATAGGCCCATATAACCAGGCCGTGCAGTTTGGTAATATGTTATTCATCTCCGGCCAGATACCGCTACACCCGGCTACCGGCGACATTATACTTGATGATATACAGGCCGCTACAAAGCTGGTGATGGACAATCTAAAAGCTATCCTCACCGAAGCCGGCATGGATTTCAGCCATGCCATCAAAACCACTATTTTTCTTACCGATATGGGCCAGTTTGCACAAGTAAATGAGGTCTATGGCAGCTACTTCACCGACAACCCACCCGCCCGCGAAACCGTACAGGTATCCGGCCTGCCCAAGGGTGTGCATGTGGAGATCAGTATGATAGCAGGAAAGTAAAACGCATTACCTATGAAACACCAACCGGCATTAGAAGCAGAAATAGCCGCACTCTACACCAAGGGCGAAGATGTGTTTGGCAGCGCGGAAAAATTCAGCCTATGGATGGATTCCATGCTGCTGCCCTTTGGCAATAGAAAGCCAAAAGACTTCCTGGATACTTCAGCCCGTATAGGCATGATCATGGATGAGCTGTGCAGTATAGAGCATGGTGTGCTGGCGTGAGCGCAACTCATCTTATGGCTTCCCCACATAATAAGATTTGACAACTTTTAAAAAGTTGTCAAATCTGGGTTCTCCGGGATTTCTACATTGTTACCTATATAACTTATCTATCCCCTCTTCACCTCTTTCGCCCATGCATCCTTCAGGGTAGCTGTGCGGTTGAATACCAGGTGATCAGTTGTGCTGTCGGTATCCACGCAGAAGTAGCCTTTGCGCATGAATTGCACACGGTCTCCGGGCTGTGTGGTGGCCAGTGCAGGCTCTATGTATACTGCCGGCAGTATGTGCATAGAATCGGGGTTGATGTGGTCTTTAAAATCACCCGCTTCATTTGCCGGGTCTTCCACTTTAAACAGGCGGTCATACATCCGCACCTCTGCGGTCTTTGCATGTGGTATGCTCACCCAGTGTATCGTGCCTTTTACTGTCAGTCCACTGGTGTCGCTGCCGCTCTTGCTCTCGGGCAGGTAAGTGCAGTGCACCTCTGTTATATTGCCTGCATCATCCTTTACGCAGCCTGTACACTCTACTATATATGCGTTCTTCAGGCGCACCTTATTGCCCGGCGCCAGGCGGAAGTATTTTTTCGCGGCCACCTCCATAAAGTCCTCGCGCTCTATCCACACCTCGCGGCTGAAGGGTATTTCCCTGGTGCCTGCTGTGGCATCCTCGGGATTATTGTCGGCTATAAAAATATCTTCCTGTCCTTCGGGGTAGTTGGTGATCACCAGCTTCACGGGGTCCAGCACGGCCATCACACGGTTGGCTATTTTATTCAGGTGCTCGCGTACACAAAATTCCAACATGCCTATGTCCACAATGTTCTCGCGCTTGGCTATACCTATGGTGTCGCAAAACTGGCGCAGCGCCTCGGCGGTATAGCCCCTGCGGCGCATACCGCTTATGGTAGGCATACGGGGGTCGTCCCAGCCGCTTACGTGCTTCTCGTTCACCAGTTGCAGCAGCTTGCGCTTGCTCATCACCGTATAGGTAAGGTTGCGGCGCGCAAACTCATACTGCTGTGATGGGAATATCCCCAGTTGCTCTATGAACCAGTTATACAGCGGCCTGTGGTGTATGAACTCCAGCGTGCATATGCTGTGTGTGATCTCTTCAATGCTATCGCTCTGCCCGTGCGCGAAATCGTACATAGGGTAGATGCACCATTTGTCGCCCGTGCGGTGGTGGTGCTCGTGCTTTATGCGGTACATCAGCGGGTCGCGCATCAGCAGGTTGGGGTGCGCCATATCTATTTTGGCACGCAGTGTTTTTTCGCCGTCCTTGTACTTGCCATCGCGCATCTCGCCGAATAGCCGCAGGTTCTCTTCTATGCTCCGGTTGCGGTACGGGCTGTCTGTACCCGGCGCTATGGTAGAGCCCTTTGTGGCTGCTATCTCCTCGGCAGTGCTGTCATCTACATAGGCCAGGCCTTTTTCGATGAGCGTGAGCGCAAAGTCATACATCTGGTCAAAATAATCCGAAGCATAAAACTCATTATCCCACGTAAAGCCCAGCCACTTGATGTCGTTGCGTATGCTGTCTACATATTCCGTGTCTTCCGTTACCGGGTTGGTATCGTCAAAGCGCAGGTTGCACTTGCCGTTATACCTTTTAGCCAGCCCAAAGTTGAGGCATATGGAAGTAGCATGGCCTATATGCAGGTAGCCATTGGGCTCCGGCGGGAAACGGGTATGTACCCGGCCACCATTCTTGCCTTCGGCAATATCGTTTTCTATGATCTCCTCTAAAAAATTTAAGGAACGTTCTTCGCTCATGTGGCAAAGATAGTATGTAGTCGTTAGTTGTTAGTCGTTAGTTGTTAGTCCCGATAGCTATCGTCAAAAGTTGTGATTTAACGATCAATGTCCTACTCTTGTAAAACTTTTTTTTGTCCCGATAGCTATCGGGATAACTCTGATTATGGTTTTTTATGTGCGTGTGTATTGGCGAAGGTTTCGGGTATATTTAATTTTTCAGATGTCCCATTTGATGTCCCATTTTTAATTGGTAGAGCGCAATGTAATCCTGGAATTGCTTTGCGCGGGTTGACCTCTCCCCTGGCCCTCTCCAAAGTAGAGGGTGATCTTTTGTCTGCCGGCCGGCAGCTTATTTCACTTCATGCAAAAACCTGCAATGTCCTACGCCGAAAAATTTTTTTTGTGGATAACTCTGATTATATATTTTCATGTGCGAGTGTATTGGCAAGGGTTTTGGGTGTATATAATTTTTCAGATGTCCCATTGGATGTCCCATTTGGGACAGAGCACATTTTTTGCATCGCCCTGAAACCGGCTTACCTGGTATAGCTAATGAATGTATTTTTTGTAGAAGCATTCAATGCGTCTGTCTCGTGTTGGTTATTCGTGCCTGGTATTTCGTATTGTATTCCTTGATTTTTGCGAGTGGAGGCGCTCAATGACTTTCTACGCAAGTAGGAGTTTATCCTTTAATGCCACAAAGGTAGTAAGGGTTTGGATACAGCCCAAGACGTTTTATCTATGGGGAGGTATGAGAAATTGATAATGATGATTTCTGCACATAAAAAATTCTACCAACGAAACTATATATTTGCTCTGTACAAAAAACGACAATTATAGATTAGTAACAACATAGACATATAAGAATTTGCGTAAGGCAAAAATCTCGTACCGAAAAACTCCCATTTTTAAAGTACACGAGGACAAAGCCAAGACGCTCACGCAATGCGTGGGCTCTTGCTTGTTTCGTGTACAGGGATGGGAGTCCCTTCGGTACGGATAAGTAAGATGACCCACGCAGGTTTTTTGTGGCTCCCAACACAAAAAGCAATGAACAAACCCCAACTCATTAAAAAGATACACGATAGCGACTTCCTGGACAAGGAAGAAAAAACTGCACTTATTGAACTGATAAACCATAATAAGCGATATGGTTTGGTATGGGAAAATAAGACAGAAGATGCAGAAGAACTTTTACGGGAAAACCTGCCTGTATTAAGAGAAGTGGCTGACAAGAAAATATTTACAGGAGACGATAATCCTAACCATATAATTATAGAAGGGGATAACCTTCATGCACTCACCGCCCTTAGCTTTACTCACCAAAATAAAATTAATGTGATTTATATTGATCCTCCTTACAACACGGGGAATAAGGATTTTATATACAACGACACTTACATAGATAAAGAGGATAGCTTCAAGCATAGCAAGTGGCTTTCTTTTATGGCAAAAAGATTAAAAATCGCTAAATCATTATTGAGTAATAATGGTGCCATATTCATTAGTATAGATGATAATGAACAAGCACAACTCAAATTACTTTGCGATGAGATTTTTTTAGAATCCTCTTTTATTGGTAATGTAATTTGGCAACATAGCATACAAGGTAAGAATGATGCAAAAACAATCTCTCTTCATCATAAC
>CAIVKT010000523.1 GCA_903906615.1 uncultured Bacteroidota bacterium
CACCTGCGTGCTATGGACGATCTGCGCCAATCGGTACGCATGGCCTCTTACGAGCAGAAGGACCCACTGTTGATCTACAAGTTCGAAGCATTCAAGCTCTTTAAAGAAATGATGCTGGAGACCAACCGCAACATCATCTCCTTCCTGCTGCGTGCCAGCATACCGGTACAGGATACGCCGCCACAAGCCGCCCGCCGCCCCGAGCCTGCTACCGACATGAGCAAAATGCGCGTGAACAAAGCAGAGATAGACTCCCGCGGACAAGCCTACGCTGCCAACGAAGAAGACTACTATACCGAAACGCCCGATGCACCGCCCGTAAAGCGCGTACCAGTGCAGGCAGGACCCAAGATAGGCCGCAACGATGATTGCCCCTGTGGCAGCGGCAAAAAATACAAGAATTGCCACGGCAAAGGCATCGCAAGTTAATAGGTTAATTAAATTAAAGAGTTCATATAGCACCTTCAGCAATGGAGGTGCTTTTTGGTGTACTAAAGATGTCCCCGTAAAGTCTCTCGCTCCTTCAGCGAGGACTCTAAGGTTCGCGCCGGACAGATGCTCGATTGATAACTAAATCCTTTTCCAAACAGAGACTAATGCATCTGATTTAATAGCCAAAGAACGAAGAGAACTAAGACAATTAAAGTAAAGATTGTCCCAAAGAACAACCCGAAGGCGATCTGATTTTGAATGATGGAATTCTTCTCATTTGTGACTTTAATCACCAATGCACCTATTAAGGATAGCAAAATCGGATAAACCATCCAACCATTAACTTGAAACAAATACAAGCATGATAACTCAATTATGAAAGTTGCAGTGACGAATATCCATTTCATAGCTTCTCTATAGTATTCACAAAAATGAGTTGTTGGGCGTACGCTCTACCTGCCCTCGCAGATAGACGGAGTCTGCTTAGGCCGTATATATGCTGCCGTTTACCTCCAACACAATGTAAGTAAATTCAAGTAACTATCAGTAAAACCAAACACCCCATAGATTTTTTGTCTTAGCTCATATCCAGTTGGGACAAAAAGTAGTAAAAAATTATTCGTAGCAAAACTTAACGGGTTGAGTAAAATGGGTTTTTACATATTTCCCATTGTACGTAGGGGGTTTCCTCTTGGGTAATGAGGAAATGAACTTAACTGCTTCTGAATCACGCTTAGGGTCTAAGCCCTTTACAATTTCAATATCACCAATGGTACTATCCTCATTTACGATATATCTTACGATCACTTTTTGCTCTATAAGTTGTGGCAATGGTTTATGGGTATTTTACGCATTCGATATGCTTGATAAAAATAACAGGCTTACTATGACTTTTGACCGTATATACATAGTTATTTAGTAGGCTTCTTATCGCTTGCGGTGCCTAGAGTTTCTCATCACCTACCACAAGATAACAAAAAAAACATTTTACTATCAATAAAACAAAACACCCCATAACTAAAACGTCTTGGAGCGCGTTGCATCTTCGTGTCCCCGTAGAGTCTCTCCGCTCCTTCAGCGAGGACTCTGAGGTTCGCGCCGGACAGATACTTCCGACAGGCGTAAATTACCGTCACTTACCACAAGATAACCAAAAACAATTCACTATCAATAAAACCAAACACCGCATAACTAAAACGTCTTGGCTGGTATCACTTTATAAGAGAGGGGCCGGGGGGAGAGGCCAGACACCCGCCCGGAGGCCAACAAAAAAATACTTTCTCCATCCATCAAATCTGGCACGGAATTTTCTATACTATAATTATCCCGTGAAATTCGGGCATATATAAACCCTTAAAAAAAGAGGAGGTATGTTATGAGCGGAGTTGTTATACTTTTCGCATTTACCATGTCCAGGGTCATCATCTTTGCCGAAAAGATGATCAACAGCCCATCACAAACGACCGAGGGCCGTGAAGCCCTGCAAACGCTCCCGGCTGATACTGTTGAATAAGAATGAAGAACAGCGGGTGCAGGGTGCAAACGAAAAAGGGGCCACAGATCGCTCCTGCCCCTTTCACTATCTTTAAGAGTATTGATTATTTACCTTTCTTAGCCGGGGCTGAGGTTGATGTTTTAGCACCTGCCTTGCCACCATCCACGCTCGCTGGCTTGGAGAAGAACATCACAGAGATCACACACAGGCCACCGATAGCGCCTATCATCGTCCATGTGCCTTTTTCCATCACATCCGATGATTGCTTTACGCCCATCACCTGCGAGCTTGCCGCGCCAAAAGAGCCGGTAAGGCCGCCACCCTTAGGGTTCTGGATGAGTATGAAAAATGCCAGTACTACACAGCACAGTAAAATCAGTATTGTTATTATAGGTATCATGATTCTTTATCCTTTAATGCTTCGTCTATTTTGCGGGCAAAGTAAATGCTTTTTTGAGGATTTCGCAAACTTAATTTGCGGTACATCTCTACAGCTTTGTCATATTTACCCTGCTTAATATATATTTCAGCTAATGTTTCACTCAATAAACCGTCTTCCTTAGATATGGAATTAACCGCCATCTCAAACACATTCTCCGGTATCTCCTCGTTCTCCTCTTCTATCGCGGCAGCCAGCTTCTCCTTCTGCCACATGCTGCGGAGGGCTTTCTGGTCCTTGGTTTCTTCCTTCTGTTTCTCCGATGAGCTTTTGAAATGCAGCAGCCACTCCGAGAAGCTCATCACCACCATCAGCGATTTATCTTCATCCTCTATGGCCTCTATCTTCAATTCATCTACCTGGGGTATCTCCTCAGGTATCTTTTCACCCTGCTGCAGGAAGTAATCACCGGTATATATCGGGAAGATCAGCGGATCGTCGGATGGCGCAAATACAGTCTCGTACTGGGCGGGCGCAGCAACTTCGGCTGGTGGCTCTGCCACAGGCTCCGGCGCAGGCGCAACGGCCAGCGTTTCCTTAATATCAGCAATGTATATTTCCGGCGATGAGGTATGCGTGGTTTCATACACCGGCGGAATGATGATGTCTTCCGTATTTTCCACCTCGCTGGCATGGGATATGATAGGTTCGGCATATACCGGCGGGCTCTGCCTGAAAGTATATACAGGCTCTATAGCCTCAGAAACTGTTTCCTCAGCTTCTGCTGCTATAGCTACCTCCGGCACTAGTGGCGCTACTTGGACCACAGGCGCAGGCTGGCTGTGCAGCACAGCGGGTATCTCTACCTCCGGCTCTGCAACAGCTACGGGAGTTATTACTTCCTCTTTAGGAGGTGCAGGTGGTACATGTGACTCGTGTGCTTTATGTGCATCGGCAGCTATAGATTCAGCTATGATGTCGGCAAAAGAGGCTTCATGTTCCGCTACAGGAGCAACCTGTTCCTTAGCGGGCGGCTCATACGCTACCGGCGGCACTACATAGTCTTCTTCCTTAGGGGCAGTAGCTATAGGCGCCGGCATTTCATGCACCGCCACAGGCGGCACAAAGGCATCTTCTTCAGGTTCGTCTGTAGGCAGTATGGCTTCTGCCATAGGTGTCGCAGGCTCTTCGTGCTGCACAGCTACAGGTTCCTTTACAGGTTCTGCAACGGGGGGGGCAATCGTATCTGTAACTTCGGGTAATTCAGGTACCGTTTCAGCAACAGCGGCAACAACAGGCGTTTCTTCCTGCACGGCAAGCACTACAGGCTCGGGATGGGCTGTGACTTTTTTCTTGTCTACTACCCTGCTGGTAATGATCTCGGCAGATGTAACGGGCGCAGCAGGCACGGCGGCAGGCATGTATTTAACCTGCTCATTGAGGCCCGCCTCCAGGAAATCGCAAAACTGCATCCAGTCGCCCATATAGGGCAGTATGCCCGAAAGCATTTCGGGGGCAAAGGCCACCTTCCTGTGCAGTTCCAGCGCCATCATATAGCGTGCAGGCAGAAAGTAAGGAAACGTTTGCCGGAATAAAGCAATACTCCCCTGGTCACCATCGGTCAATGAACCGGGGTTGTTTAATAAAGAGGAGATATATTTTATGGAAGTCTCGTTATTCATTTGCGCCAACAGGCTACCAATTTACAAAAGCTTTATTAAAAATATCATCAGCAAGCTGATTTCCTATATCTTCTATCAATGCAGGCTCAGCAGTTTGTAGCAGCTGGGAGGCATCAAAGTCCGAAAAACGGGTAAAAGTTTGGGTAAAGTTAGCTTTTTCGTTGAGCTTGTTCTTAAAAGTGATCTGCACGCTTATGGTCAGCCTGTTCTTGGTGGCAACCTGCACATTTTGCGCACCCGTCACACTAACGGCATAGGTGGTGATAGCGCCTACCATATCATAGTCGGCATCGTCCTTGGTAACGGGCGCCAGGCCTGTTTGCGACAGGATGCGGCTGCGCAGCTTTTCCGTAAGGGTAGAGCTGAGGCTGGGCACCACATTGGCCGAGC
>CAIVKT010000524.1 GCA_903906615.1 uncultured Bacteroidota bacterium
AGCGCGCGCTCCAGCGGTATCACCGCATTCTTATACCCGAGATAATCGGCAGCATGGTCAAACTTATATTGCCCTTCCAGCATCCACCCTACATAGTAGGTGCTGTCTATCCGCTTGAACTCCCGTGCGCGGGGTATTATTTCATCCGGGCCTATGCCTATGGCGCGCTTGGCATCTATATCAAAGTAGCGGGCTTCCATCTTAGCCTCCGGGTGCGGAGGCCATAGCTGGCGCGGTATACTCTGCATCTTTGCTTTTGCAGCAGCTACATTATTGTTGTTGTTGGCGGTAGCGCCACCCTGCGCATAAATGTGTGTTGTAGCAAAGAGCGACATCAGCAGCAAGGGCACACATAGCGCGGCACTGCCGCACAAATGCAGCATACGATGATATACATACTTAGTTGGTTGATCGCCCATAGCGGTTAAGCGTACAGTTTTAGTTTTGCCAGCCTGTCTGCTTCTTTATTAATGATGCTCTCCAGCGCTTTCAGCTTACCTTCTTTGTTGCGGTAAACGAGCCTGTGCTCCAGCACCGCGCGGGCAATATCTTTTACATCATCCTCTATCACATAGCTGCGGCCCTTGACCAGCGCATAAGCGCGCAGGCACTTGAGGAATGCTATGCCGCTACGGGTAGATGCGCCGAGCGAAATATCCTGGTGATCGCGTGTGGCACGTACTATGTTGCTCACCGCCTTAACGATCTCATCATGCACAAATACCTCGCCTGCCTGCTTTTGCAGAGACAGTATATCCTGTAAACTCAGCACCTGTTGCAGGTCTGTGAGGTTCTGGGCAATGTCGAGGTACTCCCGGTAAATGTTCAACTCGGTTTGCTCATCCACATATCCAAAGTATATCTTCATGTAGAACCTGTCCAACTGTGCTGCAGGCAAGGGATAAGTACCTTCCATCTCTATGGGGTTCTGCGTGGCAATAGAAAAGAACAAATGCTCCAGCTTCATCGTCACATCGCCCGATGTGATCTGCTGCTCGGCCATCGCTTCCAGCAACGCGCTCTGCACCTTTGGCGATGCGCGGTTGATCTCATCGGCCAGCAGTATGTTGCAAAACAACGGACCTTTCTTAAAAATGAATTCTTTATGCACATCATCAAATATATGTGTGCCTATAAGGTCCATTGGCAATAGGTCGGGCGTGAACTGTATACGCTTGAAGATCACATGATCGCCCTCGCGCTCACCGCTGATGCACTGCGCCAGTGTGCGGGCAAGTACCGTCTTGCCAGTACCCGGATTATCTTCCATCAGTATATGCCCGCCTGCCAGCAGTGCGGTGATCACTAATTCTATTTGCCCGCGCTTGCCGCGGATCACTTTTTCTATCTGCCCTACAAGGTGTGGTATAGCCTGAGTGGCGTCTATTACTAAAGGTTCAGTGCCCGGTTCTGTCATACATTAATTTCTTTATACAATTTTACTGATTAATACCCGTAGATATAGAATAGTGTTGATAATTTTTTGTGAAAAGAGGTAACCTTGTGAAATTACACCGAGATTGGGGATGACGTTTGTGGATTTCGTATATTTGTGAAAATACTAAGTATGAGTAATGAAGCAATAAGTAATGCCGGGGATGAAAAATACACACCCGCCGACCTTGCCGAGTTTTGCCCGCATAAAAAACTCGAAGGGTGAGGTCAACTTAACCAATGATCGTGCGGTGAGATTTTTTAAGGAAGATTAACGAGGCAATTTTGATTTTTTTCTGAATTTAGAGTAGGGTTTGGGCGGCGGTGGTTGCGAGCGGTTCGCCCAAGAGAAAAGGAAAAGGTGAAAGAATCCATGTGTGCTGAAAAACTCAAAAAATGGTCCTTTTTTGCTCCT
>CAIVKT010000525.1 GCA_903906615.1 uncultured Bacteroidota bacterium
AAAGGATCGGCGGTGGTTTGTTCTGTTTTTACTTTGTCGCCGGTAATGGTGAAGTTGCAGTAGGTATGCTCCTTGTCCATAGACATTACCTGCACACTCTTTGCTTTGAGCGCTTTGCCATTAAGTACAATAGTTACATTGTAGGTATCCGGGTTGAGTACGGGCGAGTAGTAGAGGCCGTCTTTATCAGATGTGGTCTCCACAGGAGCGCTGCCTGTTTTACTAAGCCTCACGAGTGCATCAGGGACGGGTTTATCATGTCCGTTTGTTATTTTTCCCATCAAAATGGTATTTTGCGCCTCGGAAGTGTTTGCTGAAAGAACAAGCAGACCGGCAGATAGTATGTATTGTAGTGATCTCATAATGTGTATTTTATTATAAAGATAGTAGAAATTTTATGACAGACAACATTTTAAACGCCGCAAACCTTTATGCCCTGGGCATAAAGCATGTAGAAGACCGCCGGGCGCAGTGGATAGCCAAGCACGATGAGCTGGAAAAACACCTCAAAGAGATAGCAGACACCCTTAATGAAAAGGCAGCTTACAAGCAGGGCTTTTATGTAGATAAGCTCCATGCCTTTAATGAAGAAATAAACGGGTCGTGCGCGCGTATGCCATCCCTGTCGCTTAGGTCAGGGGATATGCCTATGCAAATGACTTTCAGGAATGCTTTGGGCGAGCGGAAGGAATATACCGAAACAGGCTTCCAGATCTCGTTCAACCCAACTATTACCGGGCAGGTGATCGTGCTGCTGTTCCCGCATGAGAGCGACCTGAGCAAGCCGGCCAACCCATACGCCACACTGGCGGTAATTGACGAGCCGGGCAATATAACCATGGATGTTATTGACGAGATCGTTGCCAGGGGTATAGAAGCGGCGTTCTATAGCAGCTTTACCGGTATGAGCGAACAGAACAGGCAACCCGAAGACCAGGAAGCGGCCAAGGAGCCGCCACCGGTACCCCACTCTACCAACCCCATAGGCTTCAGAAGATATGAGACCACTGAAAAGGTTAAATAGCACAGGCTGCATAATACTGGCCTGTATGCTGGCCGCAGCATGCAATAGTGGCAACAAGCCTGCACAAAGCAGCAACACTGCGGCAGATAACAATGCGGTTCAAGTGCCTGCTATTATCCCCTACGAGATGATCAACCAATACCCGCACGACCCTAATGCCTTTACAGAGGGGCTGGAATACAAAGACGGGTATCTGTACGAAAGCACAGGAGAATACGGCCAATCGGACGTACGGAAAGTGGACTTGAAAACGGGTAAGGTATTGCTGTCGCAAAAGATGGGCCGCCAGTATTTTGGCGAAGGGCTGACCCTACTGAATGGCAAAATATACCAGCTTACCTACCGCGAGGGCAAGGGTTTTGTGTATGACCCGGCCACACTGAAACAGGAAAGCACGTTCACGTTTGCCACACCCGAAGGATGGGGGATGACCAATAACGGCGCACAGCTTATTTATGATGATGGTGGCAATATCCTTCATTTCGCAGACCCTGCCACTATGAAGGATGTAAAGCAACTCGCGGTAACGGATGAACATGGGCCGGTAAATAACCTGAATGAGCCGGAACTGATACATGGCTACATCTATGCCAACCAATGGGAGACAGACTATATACTAAAGATAGACACCACCACAGGCCATGTAGTAGGCAGGGCCGACCTCGGCACACTGCGCGAGCAACTGGGTATAGCAACTGTATCAGGACGCAGGCACCAGCCCGATGTGCTGAATGGCATAGCGTATGATGCTGCGACTAACCGAATATTTATTACCGGTAAGAACTGGCCGAAACTGGTAGAGGTGCGGCTGGATAATTGAGAACGTCAACTGGTTAAAAAGGTAAATGGTTAATTGGTTGTCGTTCGGCAAGCTCATGATGAAGACTTGATAGTTTGTCGTTCGGCAAGCTAACGATGACAATTTGATAATAAAAATAAAGCCCCTGCTGTGTAGCAAGGGCTTTACTTTTATCTTTTTGTGTTGCGCTATCTTATGAGCGTCACACTTCCTTTGTAAACTTTGTTTCCGCCATCGGCTGTGGCTACAATGATCTGGTAGAAGTATACACCGATATCCTGTGGTACACCGTGGAAGGTACCATCCCATCCGTGGTTCTTATCATTAGAGAAGAACAACTCTTCGCCCCAGCGGCTGTATACCCTCATTTCCAGCATCCTGGAGAACAGCGGACCTACAGGCTTGAACACATCGTTGAGGCCATCGCCATCCGGTGTAAAACCGGTTGGCATGTCTTCAGTCATAGTGCTATCTACATATATGGTCACATAAGCAGAGTCGAGGCAACCGTTCACATCATAACCGAATACGGTATAGGTGGTAGTAGCTCCAGGCGTGGCGATAGGATCATTAATATTGTCATTGTTCAGGCTACCATCGTTTGGTTTCCAGTAGTATAGTATCTCGCTGTCTGCATTCAACTGTATGCTACCACCCAACGGTATTGTGGCGCTGGCCGTAACATTGCTCAACACCTTGCCGAGAATTGAGTTGACTGTTACTGTGTAGGAAGCATTACAGCCCCAGGGCATCAGTGTTACAAGGTCGGTATAAGTATACGAGCCTATTGCATTGAACTCAGGTACCTGTACAGTAGAATCGTTGAGGTTGGCAGCAGGCGACCATTGGTAAACCCAGCCGGAAACATCGATATTAGGCGTAAGCGTAACTACATTGTGCAATGGTAATGGCTGGCTGATACATAATGTTGTATCACCAAAACCTGTAACACCAACCTGCAGCACATATACATTATGTGTCACAGAGTCTATACAACCGATAGAGTCTTTAACAACCAGCTGTGCAGGATAAATACCGGGCGCAGCATATGTGTATATAGGACTAAAGGCAGTATCGAGAGTGTATGAGGTGCCGTCTCCGAAATTCCAGGTATAGTGCTGGAGGCCGAAAGTAGCAGTGGCAGGTATCACAGCATCTACAGATGCGTAAGAAGTATTGACCAACTGAGTAGCCTGGCCAAAGCAAAGCGTATCGGGCGTGGGCGCAAATATGGCATGTACTTCGTGGCGTATATCCACAGGCAATGTGATATTGGCGCTGCAATGCGCATTGCTTGCAGTGAGCTCAACATTGTATAACTGGTTTTGGATAGTATAGATATGCACTATGTTGCGCGAGGTATCGCCACCTGTGCCATCACCGAAGTTCCAGGAATATACATTTGCATCTGTAGTGAGGTTAGTAAAATAAACGGTATCAGCGGTACAGCCGCGGTGTATCACAAAACTGAAGTTAGGGTTAACACCAGGATATACATTGATGCTTGCAGAGTTGGTACAGCCGTATTGTGTTGTAGCGTTCACGACATAAGTGCCTGTACCGGCGGAGTCGAATGGTGTAATGGTAGGAAATGCTGATGTAGAAGTAAATCCGTTAGGCCCGATCCAGGAGAAAGTTTCGCCTATAGAATCAGGGAATACAGTCAGATGCAGCGTATCTGCCAACCTGCCACAGTTTGGAATATTGCTGGTGAGCGTTAACGGTGGTGTTGGGTGAATAACCACATGTATGTGATCAGTGTCCACAACACCTGCAATTGTCCGTACTACTGTATAGGTACCGGTATCGGCCCAGGTAGAAGGATAACGTACAGGATCATGCACACCGGATACATAACCACCCGGACCATACCAAACATACGATGCGCCAATGGAATCGCCCAGCATACCCAATTGGAGCGCATTGCCGAGGCAAGGACTATTAGCATATGCGAGGTGACAGGAATGTACAGTAAATATCAGTGTCTTTACATTACAATTCATCATAGTACCTGCTGCTGTATCGGTGCCTGTAATGGTATAGGTATAGGTGCCAGGTATCTCATCAAGGTGAATAAAATTATTAACGCCGGTAGTGCTGGAAAGGCCAACTGAAGGAGACCATGTCCACTTACCCCATGTCCAGTCTTTATCGTTGCCATAGAGCACATTTACCGGCATAGAGTCAACACCGGGATACAAGCAGCCATTCAGCGTATCAGGAAAAGAAGTGACCGTCACATTGTTGATGGACAACTCAGGATCAGGGTGCGCACTGTCTATGCCATTCACTCCGTTAAATACATAAGAGTAGGATATCACAGTACTATCTCCAGGTAGGATAGTGCCAAGTTTATATACCAGGCCTATGGCTATATCTCCATTATGGTTTACACCTACGTCATAGTATGATGTGCCGCCGGTGCTGGTAATACGGTTCCACACTGAACCAAGATCTGTACCAGGACTCAGCGACCAGGAAGTATAAATAAAAGCAACTGCACGACAATCTTTTGTAGCTAATGATAATGGAGGTAATGTAGAACTCATGCCTGTAGCCGTTACTTCCACACGGTTGTCCGGGTTAGGTATCTGGTAGTTCACCATGTTATTTGTGATAAAGCTGCCGCCGGGCCATGTTTCATCATTATCCGGGTCGCATGACCTCATATAATAAACGCCCGTACATGGAACAGTTCCTGTATTATAAAACTTGGTAGTAACTGTAACCCATGATGCCAACTGATCAACACGTGTTTCCTGATTAAAAACAAGATTTTGTGTACCTGCGGTAAAAGTACCCTTTAGGTAGCCATTTGTTCGGCCACCGGCAGAAGTATAGGTAAGCGGGCTTGTGGCCATAGAAGCACCTCCGGAATAACCGAAACCAGTGCCGTAAGCCTGAAAGCCAATTGCCTGGCTTATACCATTCATCTGTATCTCCCATCCTTCAAATGGAGAACCGGGATAGGTGTAATCCCCCATGTAAGCAGGTGTGCCGACACCCCATCCATCATGGCCATAATCATACACTTCTGCCAATTCAGGGCCGAAGTGTGGATGATAACCTGAAGGAGATGAGTTCGTTCCAAAGGAACCGTTGCCCTGCATTCCGATCTCCAGCCAACTGCCTTGCAAAAAGCAATCAGTACCCACTATCTGGGCAAAGGCGAGTTGGGATGATAAAACGAGGAAAGCTGCAATAAGTAGTAAGCGATTACGCATAAATTGTGAGTTTTAAAGTATCACCAGATAAATGTACTTAATTTTTTATTGTATCAAAACTTTTACTGAATAAAATTCTAATTAGTGTACTATAGATAATAAGACAGCCTATTATGATTTAAGGTTGGTTTATGACCGCATAATTGTAATTGTTATATTTTGTGTTCATCATCAAAAGAATTCGCATTCTGTATACAAAAGAAAAAAGGCTAAAAGAAGTGCTTTAAACATCATAATCTGAATTTAAAAGAACATCCGGCCTTTTCACTGACATATTTGGTAAGACAGATGTTTTACATGTTTAGGTTGGCTCTACAATATATAATTATATTTTACACACAGCAATAACTACTAATTAAAAACCGGGATCAGTTGATAAACTACAGAATAGCGTATATTAAAAAAATTCCCGCCATGGTAATAGCGGGAATTTTTTAGGATGCAATTAATTTAAGTAAACTACCAAACTCTTGCCCTTTCGCTTTCGGGGCGATAGTTTTTGTCGGTAGGTTTAACGTCAAAAGCTTTGTACCAGGCTTCCATATTGCTGACCGGTACATTGCAACGCAACTCGCTTGGAGAGTGAGGATCGGTCTTGAGCCTTGAAGCAATTTCTTCGGGGCGGGTATTGGCGCGCCATACCTGTGCCCAACTGAGGAAAAAACGCTGATCGGGTGTGAGGCCATCAATTTTCTGTGTGCTTTGGCCTTCTTTTGTTTTCTTAAACGCTTCGTAAGCGATGTTGAGACCACCAAGGTCGGCGAGGTTCTCGCCTTCTGTAAGGCTGCCGTTGGCATGGCTGGTATCGATCACTACTATTTTATTGAACTGATCAACGACCATATTAGCTTTCATCGTAAAGTTAGCAGAATCGGCAGGTGTCCACCAATTAGACAGGTTGCCTTCTGCATTGTAGAGGCGGCCCTGGTCATCGAAGCCGTGTGTCATTTCGTGGCCTATTACAGCACCAATGCCACCGTAGTTTACCGCATCATCAGCTTTCTCGTCAAAGAAAGGATATTGGAGTATACCGGCAGGGAAAACGATCTCGTTGAAGCCTGGATTGTAGTAGGCATTCACTGTAGGAGGTGTCATACCCCACTCTGTGCGGTCTACCGGGCGGCCAAGCTTGCTTAATTCAAAATTATACTCCCATGCCGAAGATGCCATGATGTTCTTCACAAAATCGTTGTTCACGATAGTGAGGGCGCTGTAGTTCTTCCATTTATCGGTATAACCGATCTTTTTCATGAAGGTATTGAGCTTTACAATCGCCTTCTTCTTGGTCACATCGCTCATCCAATCAAGCTTCTGAATACGGTCGGCATAAGTTTTCTGCAGGTTGTTCACCAGTTCCAGCATACGCTTCTTTGCTTCCGGTTTGAAGTATTTGTTCACATACAACTGGCCGAGCAGCTCACCTTCCGAGCCATCAACTACCTGCATGATGCGCTTCCAGCGGGGGCGCTGTACCTTCTGGCCACGCATGGTCTTACCATAGAAATTGAACCTTGTGGTATCAAATGAACTGCTGAGGAATGGCGCCATAGAGTTAACAAGGTGGAATTTGAGGTATTCTTTCCATGTAGCTACAGGCACATCCTTCATGTCTTTAGCCATAGCGGTAAAGAAAACGGGCATACCTACTATAACTGTATCCTGTCCTTTCACCTTCAGGCCGGCAAGTAATGTAGCCCAGCTGAGGCCGGGAGTAACTTTATCAATGGCTTTAAGGCTATACTTATTATACAGCTTGTATGGGTCGCGCATATCTACACGGGTCATAGAGGCATCAGCAAGAGAAAGCTCTAATTTATAGATCTCCGCTGCATTAGCAGTTGCATCGGCAGCGCTTTCGCCCATCAAACCCAGCATCTGGGGGATGTATTGCTGGTAGGCGTTGCGTATTTTTGCAGTACGGTCGTCTTTATCGAAGTAGTATTCCCTGCCCGGCATACCAAGGCCGCCCTGGCCGAACTGGCATATTTCTTTGCTCACATTCTTATCATCAGGCGAGATATTGAAACTGAATACCTGGTCTATGCCCTGTGTATGCTCCAAAGTGATCTCGGCCAGCAGGCCCTTTGCATCCTTGATGGCATTGATACGTGCTATTACGGTATTGAGCGGTGTGATACCTTTCTTATCAATAGCTGCGCTATCCATACCCGTGCGGTAGAAGTCGCCTACCTTCTGTACTATGCTACCTTTTGGTGCATGGGTGAGCGCGGCAGTAGAATCAAGAAGAAAATGAAGCGCCTTGTAGTTATTTTCCTGCAATTCGTTAAAGCTGCCCCACCTTGTTTCGCTGTTGGGTATAGGGTTGCTCTTTAACCAGGTGCCATTGGCATACAAGAAAAAGTTGTCGCCGGGCCTAACGGAGAGGTCCATATTGGCCGGATCAAGAAGCTTTCTTTCAGATGCTTCTGATGTGTTTGTACCTGCCTTCTGCCACGATACTAATGCGCATAGCGTGATACCGGCAAGTAAGGTTCTTTTTAACTGCATATTATATATTGTTTAAATTTCAGGGAGCAAAGGTAGTAAAATAATTGCTCAATGGCTGAATTGCTCAATGACTCGACTCAATGTAGACAATGTTTATCAATCGGTAGCGGGGTGTTGTTTGTACCGCGCAAGGGAGTCGCAAAATCTTGCGCCTCTACGGTGTTGTGT
>CAIVKT010000526.1 GCA_903906615.1 uncultured Bacteroidota bacterium
AGCGGTGAGCACTATAGTGCAGGCCTTCAGGCCCGTACTTAAAGTATCAACCGATGAGTACAAGCATATGCAGACCCTAGCTGCCAGCGCGCCCAGCGTACTGAAGGTGAATGTGCCGTCGATCAGTGTACCTAAAGATACAGTGGTAGCTGTAAAGCCAAAACCTGTGGAAGCGCCCAAACCAAAACCGGTAGACCCACCCAAGCCTGTAGAGCCGCCCATACCGGCAATGAAAACGTGGAAGACTCCGGAACCCGAACATATAGCTGCGCTGGAAGCCACTGCTGTGCGCCCGTTGCGCCAAAGAAAGCGCAGCCCGGACAAGATGGAGGAGGTCGTATCTAACCTGAGGGCGCCCGTAATAACTTATGAACCGCCCCCTCCGCCTGTACCTGAGAAGATAAACACAATAGCCACTACGAGTGTGCGGCCATTGGCCATAAGCGCTCCTACCCCCGGAAGTATGAAGAAAATAGTATCGGGCCTCAAATTGCCGGCTATGATCATAGACACGCCGGTAGCGAGGGTGCCTGATAAAATAGCAAAAATAAAAACGGCACCGCTTAAAACGTTTGTCAATATATACGTGATAGACGAGCATCCCTATACTACTAAGCGGGTACCACCACTACCGGCTATAAAAAGCGACTGGCTGCCGAAACCCGATCCATCAACAGCTAAATCGGGGAACTACACGGAGAAAACAGAAGACGCAAAAGAAACATCGGTTGAAGTATTATTCACCAATGGCAATGGCGTTTTCTACAGCAGCACACCACAGGTATTGCTTACCGACCCTGTTACAAAAAAATTAGTGAAGAAATTCTTCCGCACCGTGGATGCTGACGGCAACCCGGATCCGCAGACCAATATCCCGGCAGGCACTTACGACCTTACACTGGCTGCAAAGTCGCATTTTAAATTAGGTGGTGTGAAGATAGAACTCAATAAAAAGAACATCATCACAGTAGTTGTTGAAACTACATCGCTGAGCTTTGCATATGATAATGCGCCCGACAGGCCGGTAACGGAATTCACGGCAATAGTTACTGAGCGAAACAAAGCCCGTGGCCGTGTGCAGGAGCAAAAGTGCAGCGAAGCCCTTAAGTACGAGCCGGGCAATTACCACATAGAAATAAACACTTTCCCTAAAGAGATACGTAACGAGGACATTGATTTTGACGGGGAGTTTGTGATCACGATAAAACAGCCGGGCTTTGTGAATTTTGTTTCTGATGGATCGGCACATGTGGTGAGTTTATTTCAGCGTTACGGCGATAAATTCCTCGCCTTCTATACGCTGGACCTGAATGACCCGCGCAGCCATAACCTGCGGATGCAGCCCGGCGAATACCAGGTGCATTACCAGAAAGGCCCGGGACAAAGCAGCGTAACGGAGCAGGTGAAACCATTTTTGGTAAAGCCTACGCAGACTACTGAAGTGATACTCAACTAATGTAATGAGCAATATTTCTCTCACATACACAACAAACTCACGCTGCCGGAAAGTGTGTGGCCTGCGCGAAAAAATGTTACTCCTCCCACTCGTGGTATTGTTGTGCCTTTTTCTATCGCGCGATGCAAGCGCTCAGACGACAAAGGAAGGAACATTAACTGTTGCGCCTGCTACCCTGAGCTTTGTGTATAAGGATGCTCCCGGGCGGCCTGTTACTGAATTTACTGCAGTTGTGACTGAAAGGAATAAATCATATCAACATAAGCCGGAACAAAAATGCAGTGAACCATTGAATTATGAACCGGGCAACTACCACATAGAAATAAATACCTTTCCTAAAGATGTAAGGAATGTGGATATTAATGGTGACCAGGAAACAGTGATCACTATACAGCAGCCCGGTTTTGCGCAATTTACAAGCACAGACAGTTCCGTTAATGAATTTACTTTGTACATGGATTTTGGTGATAAATACCGGCCTATTGATAACATGGAGCTGGAGAACCCTGCCAGCAAAAATCTGCGGATACAGCCCGGCAGATACGAGGCACACTACCGAAAAGGGGCAGGACGAACAGAGCAGGTAAAGCGATTTGTGATCAAGCCAACGAAAACTACCGAAGTAATACTCAATTGATACAAATGAGCCAGATAGCTATTACACATATCACCTCAAAAGATACGCGCTATCAAGGCGTTTGGGACTTGCGCGAAGAAGTGCTGCGCCGCCCGCTGGGCATGTCTTTAAAGAATGAAGACCTTAGTAAAGACCATGAAGATGTTATTTTTATTGCCGAAGAAGAGGACAAAGTGATCGGTTGCCTGATGCTGCACGATACAGGTAACGGCATTATGCAATTCAGGCAGATGGCGGTATATGATGAGTGGCAAGGCAAGGGCATAGGCCGGCAGCTGATGCTGGCAGCAGAGCAGTATTGCGTGCAGCAAGGTTATAGCAGCATCACCCTGCATGCTCGTAGCGTGGCTGTGGGGTTTTATAAAGGGCTGGGCTATGCTGTTGATGGGGATGAATTTGCAGAAGTGGGTATACCACACTATATAATGAATAAAAAATTAAGTTGATCTTCCTGATGTAAAAGCAGGGAAAAAGCATAAAAAGCGGAGTTTTACTAACAAAACGGGGGTAAGATGTGAAAAAA
>CAIVKT010000527.1 GCA_903906615.1 uncultured Bacteroidota bacterium
CTATACCAATAATGGTATCTCTACCGTAGAGAATTGCTACATTTATTAATAAAACTTTACCACGGTTATCATGTGTTTGTAATAACCTAATGCCCTACTTTTGGGTGCATTTTCATTATGGATACGACTACCATTCCTACACGCAATACCGTATTTTACATCAAACGCATAGTCGGCATCATACTGTTGCTGGCTATGGCCGGTACGTTCTTTTATTCGGCATACAGCAAGTCTGGTATGGAACTGGAGATGAATGTGACCGCGGCAGCAAGGGCAGCACATAAAGGCTATCCAATGAGCTTCATGCCCATATTGGTGGTGGAAACGCAGCAGTCTGAAAATGCCTTCACCAGTTTTGAATGGACCTTCCTCGACCTTGGTATCAACAGCATTTTTGTGGCAGGTATTGTAGCAAGGCTGATGGTGGGCTTTGAGGTGCTGCTGGGCTTACTGTTACTATTCCATATTTTTCTGCGGCGGTTTACCTATCCCCTGGTTATAGGCGTGCTATCGGTATTCATTATCTACCTGCTGCTGGTGATACTAAGGCAAGGCAATACCGGCAACTGCGGCTGCTTTGGCAACAACATATCCATGACACCGCTGGCGGCCATTATCAAGAATGTCATCATGATAGCGGTAACGGTGCTGCTGATGTACATATATCCTGCCCGCCCGTACAAGAACCAGGAATACCTGGTGCTGATATTAGCTTGTGCGGCCTTCAGCACGCCGTTTGCCGTTAATCCCATATACATGACCACCGCACCCACTGCCGCTAAACAGCCTGTGGACCTGAGCCCGCTCTACAACTACTCACCTGCACCCACCACCGAACTGCGCACCGGCAAGCACATAGTGGCCTTTATGAGCCTCACCTGCCCGCATTGCCGCAAGGCGGCTTACCTGCTGCACCTCATACACAGCCAGCACCCCGATATACCTATGTACCTGGTACTGGATGGCCCGGAAGCCTATAAAAAAGAATTCTTCGATGTTACCCACACAGCCGATCTGCCGTTCCTCTACTTCAGGCATACCAATGACTTTATGAAAATGGCCGGCCCCGGCGTGCCCGCCATCTTCTGGATGAACAACGGCATAGCAGAGTACAAGAGCGACTACTACCACATGGACCCCCGTCACATGGAAGAGTGGCTGAATGGCAAGAAGATCAGTGATTGAGTGGTTAGTCGTTAGTCGCTAGTCGTTTGGTAGCTACCTGCGATGGTTATTACTTTTTTGAGTGCGGATTGTATTCAGCTGTGCCTACTGTTACTGCCTACCGCTCTCTTTCCGTTTCTCTTTCTCACCTACCTTACCATTCGCCCCGTGTAGGGTTGTTCTTAGAGGTCGACAATCCAGGCAGATTGAAACCAAAACGGATGCCGGAGTTGTTTTTCATATAGCTGTCCCACGATTGCACAAAATCTATGCGCAGGCCGCGCACTACCTTCCAGCCTATATTGTCTATGCCTACAAATGCCTCGGCATAGTAATCGCTCTGGCGGGCATAAAAGGCATTGCCGCCAAAGAGTAGGTACCAGCGTGCCTGGCGCAGCAGGGGTATCTTGTTGCTCAGCAATCCTTTGAGGTGGTACTCTATATGTGCCTCGCCATAGAACGGCTCCTTGTTGCTGAAGTCGTAATACTGTGCAAACTGGAAGCTCTGCATATAAGGCGCTGCGTAGCCTATGCCGCGGTTGCCATACAGGTGCATCAGGTCGGGTATGGATACATAGGCGCTGTTGAGAAAGCCGCCAACGCCCACATTGTACTTAAGCACACCCAGCAGGCGCATCCGCACATCGTCTTTTATAGTAAACTTCCACTTATCAAAGTTGGACACACTGTTGTAGATACCTGCTATGCCCTTATCGTAGGTAAGCGTGAAGCGGGGCCACGAGCTGTTGTCGCTGGCCAGTTTGTAATCGGGAAATTGCGTGTACGTGAAGCCCGGCTTGTAGGAAATGGAAGCGAATACTAAAGCGGCATCGTTCACGCCCCAGGCAGTAGCTGTCTGTAGCAAATGCGGTGGCGTATTGGGTGTATAGCCATCAAGGCTGCCGGGGAAGAAAGCATAGGTGGTCGTATTTTGCAAAGGCATGCGGTGCTCGTAAGACGCGCTCACATACCAATTGAGGCCATTGCCATAGTTGCGCGCCAGGAAGGCTTTGCCCTCGCTGCGCTCATATATCTTCAGGTCGTTCTGCCGGTAAAATAATGCAGCATAGGTATTGAACCACGTAAGCACCGGATTGTCCGGGTCGTACTGGAAAACGTACTTGCCCCCTTCTACGCCATACATCCATGCCCGGTTGAGGAACGCCCTGTCGCGCCGAACGGTGTATAGCCGTGCTATGGAATTGAAGTGATGATTACTAAATCCATAGCGTGCAGCCACATCGGCATACAGCATTTTGCCCGTATCCAGCATATGCCGCCAACTGATCTTGGGCGCTACATTAAAGCCCTCCACTATGTTGTAGTTGAGTATGTTATCCTGCGACAGGCTGAGAAAGATGGGGTTGATGCTGTAGCTGTTTTTGTATTCCTTGCCATTCACGGTAGCCCCTGTCATGATCATACCAAAGGGCTTGAATTTATTGCCTCTCCGGCGCATAGAGTCAATGAATGCCGGGCTGGTGATCACTTTATGCAGGCTGTCTTTGGATACGAAATCCTTATGCTCATCTTTCTCCAGCGGTATGGGGCGGTTGTTCCAGTAAGTAGTGTCTTTTTTATTCGCCGTCTTGTCGTATGCGCTCACTATATGGTTGGCAAAAATGGAATCGGGGATAGGTTGGTTTACCTTTTGGTTGTTATACACAGTCACGCCATTGGCGGTAATGTCGAAGCCCATAAGGTTCACGGTAAAGTAAAGCACCTGGCTCTTGGCTACCCAGGTATCTTTCTCCAGCGGCAGGAAAAGCTGGTCTATCCGTAGCGTATCAAACAGGTCCATGCCCGATTGCTTGGCCAGTACCATGTTCAGGCTATGGATGGCAAAGTCGCCGTCCACTATGTATATCGTCCCGTTAAAGCAAGGCTCGTAGGCCCGTTTTTGCTTCACCTGTATCTTGTATATGGTATTGCCCTGCTCGGTGGCCTGGCCAAGGTATTTGTACTTGTAGTAGTTCAGCGCATTATCGCTGATGGGCGATATAAAGCCGCGCGAGCTTTTGCCGAAGATGTCTACATTGTTGGCATAAAAAGTGATCACCTCCGGGAATTGGGAGAAGCCCAGCCCGTTCGGCTCACCGCTCTGGTGCACAGAGTGTATCACTGTTTTCTGGTGGTGCTCATCGCTGTAGTAGTCGGCATCTTCTTCGGTGAGGAAGAGCACGCCACGGCCCATACTGTCCACAATATCGGAGGCATCGGTTACATCCTTGCCCATAAATTTAGAAGGCATTTTGCGGGAGCGTACCACACCTTTGAGGTAGATGGATGTTTGAAACGATGTTACCTGGTCCAGGTGGAATTTCCTTCTTTTGATGGCGCTGCGAATGATGCCGTAGGCCGGGTCTTCATCATTGGCATGGATCACCACTTCCTTCATTTCGGTATTATCTTCCTTCAGCACAAAGGTGTGCTCTATCACTTCATCGCCGGTGATGTTGAGGTTGAAGGTAGCCTGGCGGTAGCCCACATACTGGCACACCCCCTTGTACAGGCCGGGGGCTATGGATAGCTCAAAGTCGC
>CAIVKT010000528.1 GCA_903906615.1 uncultured Bacteroidota bacterium
AAAGACTATCATACTGATTTACTGTTTTATCACCGTGACCTGCAATGTCTTGTGTTGTTTGAGTTGAAAGTAGAAGAATTTCAACCTGAATTTTTAGGTAAACTGAATTTCTACCTGGAAGCATTGGATAGAGATGTAAAGCGAAAGAATGAGAACCCGAGTATTGGGATATTGTTGTGTAAAGGCAAAGACACAGAGGTGGTAAAATATGCTATGGCAAGGAATGTATCCAAAGCATTGATCGCGGATTATGAAACGAAGCTGATCAATAAAAAATTACTGGCGAATAAACTGCATGAACTTGCAGAGCTGTTAAAAAGATAATAATGTCACACACTACCGGAAAACGCGTGATACACGCACCAACAGGCTCAATGCTTACCTGCAAAAACTGGGTAACGGAGGCTGCTTACCGCATGATACAGAACAACCTGGACCCTGATGTGGCTGAGCGCCCGGAGGACCTGGTGGTATATGGCGGCATAGGCAAGGCCGCGCGCAACTGGGAGAGCTTTGATAAGATACTGGAGTGCCTCAGGAACCTGGAGGAAGATGAAACGCTGATGGTGCAGAGCGGCAAGCCTGTGGGGGTGCTGCGCTCGCATAAGAATGCGCCTCGTGTACTTATTGCCAACTCTAACCTGGTAGGTAAGTGGGCTACATGGGAACACTTCAGGGAGCTGGAGGCCAAGGGGCTGATGATGTATGGGCAGATGACCGCTGGTAGCTGGATATACATAGGCTCTCAAGGTATAGTGCAGGGTACTTATGAAACGTATCTCTCACTGGCCAATATACATTTTAACGGCTCGCTGAAAGGTACGCTGAATGTGACTGCCGGCCTGGGCGGTATGGGTGGCGCACAGCCACTGGCCATAAGCATGAATGAGGGTGTATGCCTGGCCGCTGAAATTGAAGAATGGCGCATTAAGAAAAGAATAGAGACCCGTTACTTAGATAAGTGGACGGATAATATAGATGAAGGCATTGACTGGGCGCTGGATGCAAAGGCGAAGGGTGAACATACATCTATAGGTGTATGCTGCAACGTGGTAGACCTGCTGCAACGCCTCATAGACCGCAACATAACACCCGATACACTTACCGACCAGACATCGGCGCATGATGCGCTGATCGGATATTTTCCGGAAGGGCTGAGTGTGGCCGAGGCTAACACACTTCGCGACAGCAACCCGACTGAATATGAGAACCGCTCGCTGGATACTATTGCAAGGCATGTGACACAAATGCTGGAATTGCAAAAGCGTGGCGCTATCACTTTCGACTATGGCAATAACCTCCGTGGTCAGGCACATGATAAGCGTGGCGTGAAGAATGCTTTTGATTTCCCGGGATTTGTACCTGCCTACATACGCCCGCTGTTTTGCGAAGGTAAGGGCCCCTTCAGGTGGGTGGCATTGAGCGGCGACCCGGAGGATATATATACTACAGATAAAGCACTAATGGAGTTATTCCCGGATAACAAGGGGTTGCACCGCTGGCTGCATATGGCGAGGGAGCGCATTGCCTTCCAGGGATTGCCTGCGCGCATCTGCTGGTTGGGTATGGGCGAGCGGGAGAAGGCAGGATTGCTCTTCAATGAGCTGGTGCGTACCGGCAAAGTAAAAGCACCGATCGTTATTGGCCGCGACCACCTGGACACAGGGTCTGTAGCATCGCCCAACCGGGAGACCGAAGCTATGAAGGATGGCAGCGATGCCGTTGCCGACTGGCCGATACTGAATGCGCTCATCAACACCGCAGGCGGTGCCAGTTGGGTGTCTTTCCATCATGGTGGTGGTGTAGGCATGGGCTACTCGCTTCATGCAGGTATGGTGATCGTAGCTGATGGTACAGAGGATGCAGAGGAGCGGCTGAAACGTGTATTGTTCAACGACCCGGCAATGGGTGTGATACGTCATGCGGATGCAGGTTACGAAATAGCGCAGGAAACAGCAAAGAAATACCTGAAACCCCTAACCCCTAAAGGGGGATCATAATGTGTCAGTCAATTGATTATGAAAGATTAATTTAGCTAAATTAGTTTATCATGGAGCGGAAAATGTTTTTAAAAGCATCGCATCTTGTTTTTGAAAAAGCGAAGGCGCTTAGAAATAATCCGACACATGCTGAGACTATCATGTGGTCTTATTTAAAACAGAAACCATCAG
>CAIVKT010000529.1 GCA_903906615.1 uncultured Bacteroidota bacterium
TATAAAGACTGGTCCTGCTCGCTCAGCGATCCGCCGTAAAAAATGGTGAATGGCTGGCTGGGATCCTTAACGGTGTTGCTACTGGCAGCTACACCCGGCACGGCATGGCGTATGGTTTTTATACTCAGTTCCAGCATTTTACCATCCGTTGCTGCCCATTCGGTGGATACATGTACTACAGCATGTGCTGTTGCGAGTATTTTCTTTGTCCACCTTTTATTCTCGGGCATCAATACCTGGGATATGCCGTGGTCGAAATTGTCCTGTAGGTCTGCTATCCATGGGGTGTGCAGCTTTGCGCCAAAATAATGCCCTAAGAACAAAGGCGCGCGTGGGGTGAAAAAGCTGATGATCAGGTCGGGTTTGGCGATACTGAATTTGTCGAAATATTTGATCACATTATTGGCCCACCCATAGCTGCGGTCGCCATGAAATGCGACATAATAAAAGGTTTGCAGCTTTCTTAGTAAGGCAAATTTGCTATAGTCAGATACATTTTTCACAGACCGCACGACGATGCGCTGTACGCCTGAGGGTTCTGTTTTTACGACAAAAGGCGCGGTGCCGCATTCCTCTCTCTGGTCGCGGTGAATGACAATAGCCAGCCAGCCGTTCTTTTCAAAATCCTCTGCCACCTGCCTTATCCTGCGGGACAGGGCAGCGCCAGGCATCGAGTGGTAGCCGTCATACTCCCAGGCAAATATTAATAACTGTTTTTTCAATATGGCAATAGTTGGTCATGGGTAAAGCAGGCAATGCGAGCAAAGGGAACCAAATTTACGCCTATTGCGGATAAATTAGGAGGCTATGGCAGAAATTATAAAATTGAGGTAAAACGCTGACCACTCCTTATTTAATAAGCTAATACCTTTACCTTTGCGCAAACAGAAATCGGCAATTATGGCAGAGGTTTTGGACAAAGTGATAGAAGAGTCACGCCAGGGAGAGGCATATGCTCCTTTTGCGGGCGATCCCAATAAATTTAATAAAAAATTCTTTATAGAGAGTTATGGCTGCCAGATGAACTTCAGTGATAGCGAGATAGTGGCATCTATACTTCACGGAGAAGGGTTTGGAGCTACACGCAATGTAGAAGAGGCAGACCTGGTGCTGCTCAATACCTGCTCGATACGCGAGAAGGCAGAAAGCACCATACGCCACCGCCTGCAAACATTCAAAAAGATAAAGGAAAACAAGCCGGCCATGCTTATAGGTGTGCTGGGCTGTATGGCAGAAAGGCTAAAAGCAAAATTCCTGGAAGAAGAAAAGCTGGTAGATATAGTAGTAGGCCCGGATGCCTACCGCAGCCTGCCCGGCCTGGTTGCAGAAGCCGAGGGCGGCCAGAAAAGCGTGAACGTATTACTGAGCCGCGAAGAAACTTATTCGGATATAGCGCCTGTGCGGCTGGATAGCAATGGTGTTACCGCTTTTGTGAGCATCATGCGCGGGTGCAACAATATGTGTACCTTCTGCGTAGTGCCCTTCACCCGTGGCCGCGAGCGCAGCCGCGATGCGGAGAGCATTGTGAATGAATGCAAAGACCTCTTCACCCGTGGCTATAAAGAAGTGACCTTGCTTGGCCAGAATGTGGACAGCTATTATTATACGGCTGCTAATGGTGAGAATGTTGATTTTGCGATGCTGCTGGAGCGCGTGGCGCTGGTATCGCCATTGTTGCGGGTACGGTTCAGTACCTCTCATCCTAAAGATATAACAGACGATGTACTGCACACCATGGCTAAGTACCACAACATCTGTAAGTACATTCACCTGCCGGTGCAAAGCGGTAACACCCGCATATTGCAGCTGATGAACCGTACCTACACACGCGAGTGGTACCTCTCCAAAATAAAGCGTATCCGCGAGATCATGCCGGACTGCGCTATCTCGACAGACATTATTTCCGGTTTCTGCACTGAAACTGAAGAAGAGCACCAGGACACATTATCGCTGATGGATCTTACCCGGTATGACATGGCCTATATGTTCTCCTACAGCGAGCGCCCCGGTACACTGGCGGCCCGCCGTTATACCGATGATGTACCCGAGGAAGTGAAAAAAAGAAGGCTCATAGAGATCATCAACCTGCAGCAAAGCAGGCAGGCAGAGAGTTTTAAGAACGATATAGGCAAGACCTTTGAAGTACTTATAGAATCGACCAGCAAAAAGAGTGAGCTGGAATGGAGTGCGCGCAACTCGCAGAATAAAGTAGTGGTATTCCCTAAAGGCAATGCCAACCTGCAAAAGGGCGACTATACCACGGTAAAGGTACATGCCGCAACATCTGCCACACTAATAGGAGAAATGGTTTAAGAACAATGATACCATTGATACAAAATAATATGAAGGCCATACAGGATGCTTGCAAAAAGCATCATGTGAAGTCGTTGTATGTATTTGGCAGCGCCGTTGATGAGCGGTCATTTCATCAACAAAGCGACATTGATCTGTTGTATGAAATAGATACAGACAACTTTGAGAATTGGGCGACAGGCAGCTATGACTACATAGACAATCTCAATGACCTGGAGGCAGACTTAAATAAATTGCTATCAAGGAAAATTGACATGATACCCTATCAGAATATTCATAACCGATTTTTTAAACAAAACGTAGACAATAGCCGACAGTTACTTTATGCCAATTCATAGGGTCAATAAATACTTAGAAGATATAGTAACTTCTATAGATAATATTGAAGCCTCTACTGCAGGTCTTCAGGCAACATCTTATGGTATGTATGAAGTTAACTGGATAGTAGAGAGGGGCATTGAGATCATAGCAGAAGCATTAAAACGAATAATAAACGAAGAGGCAGGTATCCAGATTTCAAATGTGCAGAAAATAATAGCTACAAGGAACAAAATAACACATGAGTATGATGTTGTGGATAACTATCAGTTGTATATTATTGTCACAAAATATTTGCCAATGCTAAAAAGTGAAGTTGAACTATTATTAAAACGAACAGAATAAACTCAATGATACCACTGATACAAAATAACATGGAGGCCATACAGAATGCTTGCAAAAAGTATCATGTGAAGTCGTTGTACCTTGTGGGTAGCGCTACTGATACAGGTCGTTTTACGGATGAAAGCGATGTGGATTTTTTATACCGTTTCAGGAAAGAGGATATAGAGGAAATGGCGTATGCTGATAACTACTTTGACTTAATGTTTTATTTGCAAGACCTATTGAACAGAAAAGTAGACCTTGTTGCAGAAGAGAAGATGTGGAACCCATATTTTATAGAAAGTATCAACAAGAGTAAACAGATCATTTATGAATCCTGAAGTAAACAAACTGTTAAATGATATTTATAAGTCTATCGGAATGATTGAAGAACATCTTAACACTGTTTCTTCACTTTCAGAATATCAAAATGACCTGAAAACAATTGATGCCGCAGAACGCAGATTGGCAATAATTGGAGAGGCATTGTGGAAAGCCGATAAACTAAACAGGGAGCTTATTATCTCGGATAAAAAAAGAATAATCGCGCTCAGGCATATATTGATACATGATTATGATTTGATAGAAGATGCGACAATATGGATGATCTGTAAAAAAAATCTACCTGTATTGAAGACAGAGGTTCGTGCAATTCTTGATAGCAATTGATCAACGACTTTCTACTAACGACTAACGACTAACGACTTTCGACTAAAAGAACATGGACATTCAAAGCATAAAGAACAGGTTTGCGATCATCGGTAATTCACCGGCGCTGAACCATGCGTTAAATACTGCGGTGCAGGTAGCTAATACCGATCTTTCGGTATTGATAGTGGGTGAGAGTGGTGTGGGTAAAGAGGTGTTCTCTGTTATTATACATGCGCTGTCTGCACGCAAGCACAATCCGTTTATTGCAGTGAACTGCGGCGCTATACCGGAAGGTACCATAGACAGTGAATTGTTCGGGCATGAGAAGGGTTCCTTTACCGGCGCTGTGGATAGCCGCAAGGGCTACTTCGAGACCGTGAGTGGCGGTACCATATTCCTCGATGAGATAGGCGAGATGCCACTCGGCACGCAGGCCCGCCTGCTGCGTGTGCTGGAGACCGGTGAATTCATACGGGTAGGCTCTTCAAAAGTGCAGAAGACCGATGTGCGCGTGATAGCCGCCACCAATCGTGACTTGCTGGAGCTGACACAGCAAGGCAAATTCCGAGAGGACCTGTATTACCGCCTCAGCACGGTACCTATACGCGTGCCATCGCTGCGCGACCGCAAAGAAGATGTGCCGCTACTCTTCAGGAAATTTGCCGCTGATTTTTCGGAGCGCTACAAAACATTATCCGTGCAGCTGGATCCTGCTGCACAGCAGATGCTCGTTAACTATTACTGGCAGGGCAATGTGCGCGAACTCAAAAATATTGCCGAGCAGATATCTGTGCTGTCGGTGGATAAGCTCATTACCGCCGAGGCGTTGATGAAATTTTTGCCACAGCGCAATACTTCTAAAAGCCTGGCACTGATACCGGGTAGCGGGGTAAGCTCATCCGGCGGCAATGCCGATTTTAATACCGAGCGCGACATACTGTACAAGCTGTTCTTTGACCTTAAAAAAGACATGAACGACCTGAAGCAGATGATCTTTGATGTGGCGCACCACCAGGGCTATACCCCTGCCGACCCGTCTGCCGTGAACCAGCAATTGCTGCCTGTCTATAATAACAGCGATAGCGAGCCTTCGCTCAATCTGAACAACCACTACAACCCGAACACGCCCATATTGCTGGAGGCAAACGACCACCACGAAGATGTGGAAGAGACCCTGCTGCTGGCCGACCGCGAGAAAGAGTACATCACCAAGGCACTTAAAAAGCACAAGAGCCGCCGCCGCGATGCCGCGACAGAACTGGGTATATCTGAGCGGACCCTTTACCGAAAGATAAAGGAATATAATATCCAGGAGTAATGGCCTGACCATACCTATAGAACTGTTTATTACCTATTTTTGATCACTGATAGCTATGCAAGCAAAACGCGCCACTTTATTGTTGCTTCCCATACTGCTCTTTATGCTGGCAGGATGCCATATATACAGCTTTTCGGGGGCTACCATAGAGGGCAAGAATA
>CAIVKT010000530.1 GCA_903906615.1 uncultured Bacteroidota bacterium
GTTTACGTCCCACGAATCCAGCCCGCCGGTAGCGGCATGTTTGGCATCGCTGTAATCATTGGATGCACCCTCAAAGCCACCAAGTGAAGAAGATATAAAACGCACTTCGTAGCCATAGCTGCCCCAGCCATTAGGCGCTGTATGCGCCAGCCCGAATTGAATGCCGGTAGCCGCATACAGGTGTTTCCATCCATAAGGGATGAGTGTGGAGTCTGCATTCTGGCGGTTGTAGTCGCGGTTGAGTACCACTATCTGTGAGTCTATGCGCTGCTGTATGCCGTAGTAGCCGCCGATCTGGTTGAACTGATCGGTATCAACGATGATGTGAAATATGACCGGTATTGGCGATGCCGCAGCTGTGGTACGCTGCGCTGCGCCTGATCTTATTGCCGTTTTATAACTATCGGCAATGCCTTGCAGCGATGCCCTTTGCGTTTCGAAGCGTCCCGCCCAGGTAGGGTCCTTTGCTATGAGGGCAGCCTTGGTCAGCTCAAAGCCGCACATTCTTTGCGCACCTGCGGGCATGGCGTAGCACAACAACAAGAGCAGAGATAAGAGCGTAATATTTTTCATTGATACGAAGTTACGGTATTGGACAATTTAAATGTGTGAAAGTTAAAGGGATAAATTCCAGGGGCCAAATTCCTAGGGCCGAAAAGCGGGACCATGGGCAAGGGGGAACACCCAATGCGCTGCTACTGTATTCTTTTCTCCCATAGATAAAACACATACCTACTATAACTAAAAGGTGTTGGGCTGTATCGCTTTCCGCTTTACCTTTGTGTCATAATTAGTGAATAAAAGCTGGTTTTTTCTGAAAAGCTTATTTCTAAGAAACAGAAACATAGCCCATGGTTTTAACCATGGGTGAAGTATAAATCAGATTCTACAACCGTTTCAACGGTTTCCTCCACAGCACATTATTTTACCTTTTCTGGAAGAAAAATTAACCTTCTTCGCCCGCCGAAGCCTTTTGCGAAGGAGGGTTTCTGGAAGTTTTTTTGACACGAAACGAAAACAATATGGGGAGAAAATGGGGAGAAAATGGGGAATTTCGTGAGCAAAAAAGTGAGCAATAATTCTGCTCATTTCGTGTATAAATGGTTGATTGTCAATAAGAAAGTGAGCAATAGATATGGGCAATAAAAGTAGAAAACAACATTTCATAAAATAGCTGTCTGCCTTTCTGAAGTAGACGCACAAGGAAGATCGGTTGAGGGCAGTTTTACTTTTTTAGTTTTGCTTTTTTATTTTTAAAGGCTATCTCGGCAATGCCGGAGTAGATAACAGTATCATCTTTTTTGAGCGGCACCCAATCGGGTACCTGCGCCTGGAAGGCTTTGCGGGCAAAGGTGAGGTGGCCTATACCGGCAAACACCAGCCCTGCGCCCAGTAATATCCTTGCTACATCCTGCCCTTTTTCGTTTTTCATGGTGGTTGTTTGTGATAGGGGATACAAAGATTATTCCAATGAAAAAAAACGCCAAACTTAAAGAAATGTAATAGTTACACAACATATTCTTATCTTTATTTTAAAATACATCCAATGAAAAAAGTTATGCTGTTGCTTTTGTTATTGCCAGTATTAAGTCATGCACAGATCATTACAACTATTGCAGGTGGTGTAACTGGCCATGGAGGATATTGGGGTGATGGTGGCCCCGCAACTGCAGCGCAATTAGGCATATTTGGAGGACTGGCGATTGACCATAGAGGCAATATATACATTGCTCAGAGTACACGGGTTCGTAGGGTAGATGCTTTAACTGGTATTATTACTACAATAGCCGGTACAGGTACATTAGGTTATAATGGCGATGGTATACCCGCAACTGCCGCCATGTTAAATGGAGCTGGTGTTGTAGAAGTCGATAATGAGGATAATGTGTATATAGGTGACGGTTATAATTATAGAATTAGAAAAGTTGATATAACAACTGGCCTTATTAGTACATTTCTTGGCACGGGTACTGATGGATTTAGTGGTGATGGCGGCCCGGCAACAGCGGCATCAATAGATGGTGGTGCATTTACTTTTGATTGTTTTGATAATTTTTATATGATAGACGGCTTGAATTATCGTATGCGCAAGGTAGATCCATCTGGCATTATTACTACATTTGCCGGTACCGGTGTTACTGGTATCGGTGGCGATGGTGGGCCTGCAAGTATAGCTTCTATTAATACAGCAGCTTTAGGTATTTGTACAGACACCGCCGGTAATATATACCTACCTGATAGCGCATGTTCGGTTCGTAAGATCAATGTGAGTACAGGTATCATTAGTAGGTATGCCGGAGTTGGTGATCTTGTAGTTTCTTATACAGGAGATGGCATTGCTGCAACAAACTGCCACATAGGACCTGTAGCAGTTGCTATGGATAATGATGGGAACTTATACATTGCCGATTACCCTAACAA
>CAIVKT010000531.1 GCA_903906615.1 uncultured Bacteroidota bacterium
CCAAGTTTGGTCTTGGTCTGCGATTCAAATACTGGCTCTTGCACCCTTACTGATATGGCTGCGCATATACTCTGGCGCACATCAGATGCGTCATAGTCTTTCTTATAAAATTCGCGGATCGTCTTTACAAACGCCTCACGGAAGGCCGCCTGGTGCGTACCGCCTTGTGTAGTATGCTGTCCGTTCACGAAGGAATAGATGTCCTCTCCATAGTCGCCGGTATGCGTCAGCGCCACTTCTATATCATCACCCTTCAGGTGTATGATCGGATAGCGCAGCGATTCGGGATTGGTTCGGCGGGTCAGCAGGTCCAGCAGGCCGTTCTTGGATACGAAGTTGCGGCCATTAAAATGTATCAGCAGCCCCGCATTCAGAAAGCAGTAGTTCCATACCTGGTTCTCTAAGTACTCATGCAAAAAATGATAGTGCTTAAAAACCGTTTCATCGGGCCTGAACTCTACCAGTGTGCCATTGCTCTCGGTGGTGCTTGTTTCTTTATGTTCTTTAAGTAATATGCCCCGTTCAAACTCAGCCACCTTCATGCGACCATCCCTGAAAGACGACACTTTAAAATATTTACTGAGCGCATTCACCGCCTTGGTACCCACCCCATTCAGCCCCACCGATTTCTGAAAGGCTTTGCTGTCGTATTTAGCGCCTGTATTTATCTTGCTTACTACATCCACTACCTTGCCCAGCGGTATGCCGCGGCCATAGTCGCGCACAGTTACTCCCCCATCGGCAATGGTCAGCTCTATGCGCTTGCCCTGGCCCATCGCAAACTCATCTATACAGTTATCCATCACCTCCTTCACCAGCACATAAATGCCGTCGTCTACACTGCTGCCATCTCCCAGCTTGCCTATGTACATGCCCGGCCTCAGCCTGATATGCTCCCGCCAGTCGAGTGATTTGATACTGTCTTCGTTATATTGATTATGTAAATCAGCCATTTTGTTAAGTTAAAAATCAAAAGTTAAAACCTCACCATCCGCTTGCCAATACATCCGCAATATGCATGGTCTGTATCGGCAGGTTGTTCTCATTGATGTAGCCCTGCATGTGCATCATGCACGACACATCTGTAGTGATGATGTATTGCGCACCCGTTTCCAGGGCGCTCTTTACCTTCGTCTGCGCCATGCCTATAGATATGGGTTCATACTTGATGGCGAATGTGCCGCCAAAGCCGCAGCAGGTCTCACATTCCTTCATTTCTATTAGTTCCAGGCCGCTTACATTATTCAGTAACTGGCGTGGCGCACTTTTGATGTTGCACTCACGCAGCGCCCCACAGGCATCATGGTAGGTAGCTTTGCCATTGAGCACAGCACCCACATTATCCACTTTCAATACTTTGGTGAGGAACTCGGTGAACTCAAACATATGTTCCCGCAGTTGGTTACACTGGTTGTGGCCGCTGCTGTTGTCGAAAATGGTATCGTAATAGTTGCGCACGTATCCGGTGCAGGAGCCGCTGGGGCTCACTATGTAGTTGCTGCTGTCAAAGTCGTTGAGGAACTTGGTAGCCACGGCCTTGGCTTCCTCTCGGTAGCCGGCGTTAAATGCCGGCTGGCCACAGCAGGTTTGTTTGGTGTTGTAAGTGACCTCGCAGCCCAGCTTCTCCAGTACCTTTACCATGTTCATGCCGGTATCGGGGTATAGCTGATCTACAAAACAAGGTATGAATAGTTGTACTTTCATTAAATTCAAATGATAAATCCCGCTTTTGGTGCGCTAAGGTAGCAAAAGTAAAGATTGCATGGATTAAGCACTGTTTCAATTATTTTCGTATATTGTAGTTAGGTATTCAATACCACAGTTTTATAGAAAAGTATATATGGGAGCCACTATTGTCATAGAACCAATTGTCATAGCCGATCATTACGGGGTCATATCAAAGATGATGCACGAGCTGCATGTGCATGAACACAGCCTGTTCGACAAGACCGCTCCCTGGGCCGATATTGAGACCAGCTATATGCGCCACGTAATGAACATGCAGGAGCAATGCGAAGGACTGTGCCTCGTAGCTTATGTAAATGGCGAGCCGGGTGGCTTCATATTCGGCTATATAGAAGAGCAGGACGATAGCCGCATAGAGATTCACGAAGGCAGCGAGCTGTATGTGAGTGATGGCTACGTGAAGGAAGAATACCGAAGGCTGGGCATATACCGCATGTTAAATGCTGCCCTGGAGCAGCATTTTATTAATAAAGGTATCAAGCGCATTATACGCTTCACACTCGTGAACAACACCAATATGCGCCAACTCCTCGATAGCGAGGGATATGGCGTTACCAGGCTCCTCTACGAGAAATGGCTTTAATCGTGGTCTACCTCGCCGCCTGACAATGGAAAGTCCGTATCCAGGTCGTCCAGGAAAGACGATTTGTGCTCATCTTCTGTATCATCTGCTGCTGCATCATCATCTTCCTCGCCATCATCCAGGTCTTCGTCCTCCTCCCCACCCGATAGCGGAAAATCAGTATCAGCCTGCTCCAGCCCTTTTTGCAGCCACGATTTATGTTCTTCTGTATGTTCTTCCGGGTTGTTTATATTTTCGCCTGCCATTGTGCAAAGTTTAAATAGTGAGTAACAAATTTCGTTCTTTTTTTAATGAGTTGTATCGGGTCTTTAAATTATTAATCATTCTTTCACTTATACGCTAAGCGCCTTAGCGACTCTGCGTCTTTCCTCACTTACGCCCTGTTCAGCTTCCACTTGCTCACGCCGTTGGTCGCTTTAGCAGCAGTAGCGGTCTGCTTTTTGTCCTGCTCCCATATAGTGGCTGCAAGCAGCGCTGCCACCTGTTCGGCATCGGCATCTTTGCTGTCTAAGTATTCCGGCTTGAAGTACTTTTCTATGAACTTGGTATCAAAGTTGCCGGTGCGGAAGGGTTCTGTCTGCACCGCCCACTTGCCAAATTGCAATGTGGTTTGTATGCCCTTGATGTAATACTCATCTATAGCGCGGCACAGGCGGTTGATGGCCTCATCGCGCGTAGGGGCATACGCTACCAGCTTGGCGATCATAGAGTCGTAAAACACCGGTATCTCCATCCCTTCTTCATAGCCATCGTCCACACGCACGCCGGGGCCCTTGGGTGGCTGGTACATTTCCAGCTTGCCGGTATCGGGCAAGAAGTTGTTCATCGGGTCTTCGGCGCATACACGCAGCTCCAGCGCATGGCCGGTTATCTTCAGCTCGGCCTGGGTGACAGATAGCTTGTTGCCCCGCGCCACATTTATTTGTTCCTTCACCAGGTCCATACCGGTGATCATTTCTGTTACGCAATGCTCCACCTGCAGGCGGGTGTTCATCTCCAGGAAGTAAAAGTTCAGTTGCTCATCCACCAGGCACTCCACCGTGCCTGCACCATAGTACTGGCACGAGCGGGCCACATTCACCGCGCACTCGCCCATAGCCTTGCGGATATCGGGTGTCAGGCAGCTCGATGGTGCCTCTTCCACCAGCTTCTGGTGGCGGCGCTGTATGCTGCACTCCCGCTCAAAGAGGTACACATAATTGCCATGCTGGTCGCCCATTAGCTGTATCTCTATATGCTTGGGCGCGCCCACGTACTTTTCTATAAATACCGCATCATCGCCAAAGGCGCTGAGGGCTTCGCTTTTAGCGGCGCGTATCTGTTCTTCAAATTCGCCATCGTTACTCACCACGCGCATACCCTTGCCGCCGCCGCCTGCCGATGCCTTTACCAGTATGGGGTAACCTATGCTGTTGGCTATTTTGCGGGCCTCGTCTATATCCTTCAGCGCCTCCTCGGTGCCGGGTACCATAGGCACATTGAATTTCTTTGCGGCCTGCTTAGCGCCTATCTTACTACCCATGATCTCTATAGAGTGGGCAGACGGGCCTATGAACGTAAGCCCCGCGTCAGATACCGCCTTCGAGAAAGAAGCGTTCTCGCTCAAAAAGCCGTAACCGGGATGTATGGCATCAGCGCCGGTCTTCAAGGCCACTTCTATGATTTTCTCTGCGCGCAGGTACGACTGGGCCGACAGCGCCGGGCCTATGCACACCGCTTCATCGGCATAGCGCACAAAGGGCA
Source organism: uncultured Bacteroidota bacterium (assembly GCA_903906615.1). Classification (GTDB taxonomy): domain Bacteria; phylum Bacteroidota; class Bacteroidia; order Chitinophagales; family Chitinophagaceae; genus Nemorincola. The sequence goes on from CAIVKT010000531.1 coordinate 4,073, forward strand.
TATTCCTGTCTGCCTCCGAGAAGACAGCTACTGTTTTAATACCCATTTCCCGTGCCGTGCGCATCACCCGCATGGCTATCTCGCCACGATTGGCGATCAGTATTTTTTGCATAGGGCTACGGTAATGAGAATTGCCGTGCCTGCA
>CAIVKT010000532.1 GCA_903906615.1 uncultured Bacteroidota bacterium
ATAATACCATTTTAAATGTTTTTATGTTTGATGATTTGGTGAAATAAAAAAGACCTGAGCGAGTGACCATATGCTTTATCCACATTGTCGAAGACCTATAAACGCACAAGAAATAGCTATGCCTTACAGGCTTATTACATTCATTGTTGCTCTTATTTTCCTAAACTTGAACATTTGCTTCATAAGATTATTGTATTGGTGCTACGACTGTAAATATAGGGTGTAAATGAATACCTATGTAAGTTTTTATCGTCATAGTTACTCTATGCGAGATGCCGATTCCGCACTTGTCGAAGGTGGACGATTCGACCTAACAAATGCAAGCATGCTTCTTGCGAAAATAATCATCACTTCCCCCCATTAGCGTGCAGGTCGTTGCGGCAATTGCTGTCCAGCACGGGTATTGTGGCGGGATGAAAAATATTGAATGCCCCGTTGGTTTCTATGGAGTAGTGCATGAGGCAGTTAGCGTTGTTGCAATGGTTGCCGTGGGCGGTGTCCTGGTGAAAGACCTGCATGGGGGTACCGAGGTTCACGAGGCCGAGCAGGTGGCCGAACTCATGCTCCAGCACGCTCGATTCGAGCGCGGCCCTTCCTATCTCGCCAAAACCGCCTGAGTGGTCAAAGATCGCCTTGCCCATGAGCGCTATAGATGTGTTGCGGTAAGCAAAGCCCAGCACCGTACCCGCAGTATCGTAGCCATCGGTCACCAATATATACACATCCAATGTAGTGCCTGATGTATAGGCCGTACGGTTCTTTACTTCCAGCACAGCCACCTGGTCTACCGTAAGGCTGTCGCCACCATTGCCTGCTATCTGTGCCTGGGTGATGCTGATACCGCCGGGCTTGTTGCACAGCATATTGAGGTATGCCGAAAGAGCACTGATGGTGCCGGTATCCAGGCTGTAGCCGGGCATGTATTGTACCTGCACATTCAGGCTGGTGTACTTGCTGCCGCTCAGCAGGTCGTTGGCCGATTTGCCGAGAGCCTGGTCGCTATAGGTATTAGGCAGTACCTCGGGATTGGTGGCAGTCTTTCTACACGAGCCGAAGGCGAGCAGGAGGCAGAATAAGAGTGTTATGTATTTGTTCATAAGGTAAGTGTTTAAAATTCCAAAATCCATCCCGATAGCTATCGGGACCAAATTCCAGGTTCCGTCCCGAATGCAATGGGGACCAAAATCTAAGTAGTAAAAATACAAAAACTAAATCTCCTGCCTATTCAGTATTCTTCATGGTATTGCTCTTTGGGCACGTTCCACATCTTAATGGCCCACAGTATGTTTTTACGTACTCCTGTATTGGCGAACAAAATGTAGCCTGTGTCGTACCACCTGTTATCGAACGCAGCCGCTACATCGTAGCGATTGCCTATTACGTTCACTAATAGTCCGCCATCAATAAATATCAGTGTTAGCTGCATCTCTTTGGTGGGCGAAAAATCAATGGGCTTCGTGGCAATCAGATAATCTCCGGCTGCATAATCTATCGTAAACTCATGCTCCTGCAGGTATTTATCTATCACCTGCTTGTTTGTTTCGGTGGAATAGGGAGATGGTATGGTAACCATGTACCGCTCCATAGTGTTCAGGTATACCGCATAGGCCATAACAGCGATGACCACCGCGCCGCCGCCATAGATGTAGATATCAGAAAAAGATCCGTTGATCATAACGGACGCAAGCTGGTATAAGGCAAATCCTAACACCCCTATACCTCCGAATAAATAAGCTGTGCTGACCAGGTGGTTATTGGGCCTGACCAGTCTTTTTGTTTGCATCGTTTTCTCGAAATCTACGGGTATCATTTATACCTTTCTATTCTTCTTGTATCGGCGATTACAATATTATATTCTTGCTGCATCGCCTGTCATATCTGATACCGGGTAATTAATGAGCGACACACTGTAATCACCCAATATTTCAGCGAATGCAAACTTAGAAAGATTAGATAGTTGAGCAGCCTGACCGAGCGAAAGTCGCCCGGCCTCGTATAATTTAGCTGAAAGGAATTTAACAGTATCCCTCTGATCAAGTTCTATACTCGCAGGTATTTGCAGTATTATATCCATATTGTAAAGTTAAGAAATTTCTTCACTCATTTACTCATTCTAAGCCTCTGTATACTTAGCAGTGTTAAGACCACGAAAAATATTTCTTTAAAACAAACAAAGAAAGCCCCTCCATTTTACGTCTATGTATAAGGGGTGCTTCGTTTTTTGTTAAATTTATTCCATCACCTAAATATTTGCCATAATCATTAAAAACTACGTACATTCATAATTCAAATCATTAGATATTTATGTCACACACCAAGCTTATACCTGTTGCAGCTATCTGCGCGGGCCTCATAGGGGTTTCTATGACCTCGTATGCCCAAACCCAGAAGAGGTACTATGATAAGACCGTTTTCGGGAATTACCAATCATTGCCCACCAATACCGCCGCTGCACAAAAAAGTGTGCAGAATGTACATACACAGTTCCCCGGCTGGGCGGTGACCACCGAAAAACTGAGTGGCAATTTTTCGGATATATATGGCAGCCCTGTATCTATAGATGGCAGCACCGATGCCGAAAGAGCAGCTAACTGCATCAGCGAAAAGCTGGCGCCACTGGGCCTGCAACCGGCAGACTGGAAGCAGGTAAGTAACATACCTGCACCGAAGGCCGATTATGTGAACTATGTGCAGGAGGTAGGCGGGCATCCTGTAGTGTTCTCCCACATCAGCTTCAGGTTCACCAAGGCAGGCGACCTGGAGAGGATACAGATCAAGAATTATGGCACACCTAAGAATACTTTAGTGCCTACCCTGTCTGTGGCCGATGCCAAAGCAGCAGCTATAAAAGACCTGGACGGCGTTAACATCACCAGCAATGAAGTTGCGGCCAACTGGTCTTGGTTCCCGGTGCCATCTGCCACTGGCTACGAATTGCACCCGGCATGGAGCTTCACCACCAGGGGAAATATACCCGGCAGCGTGCCGCTGATACTTAACGGCTATGTTGACGCCCTCACAGGCGCTATACTATACCGCAGCAACCAGGTAAAAGAAACGGGCTATGATGTAACCGTAAAGGGCGTTGTGTATAAAGACGGCACCCTACACCCTGCCACACCTCAGCCGCTTATGGACCTGAGCCTTGTAGTGGGCGTGGGAGATACCGTGTACACTGATACCAGTGGCCTGTTTAGCAGCGCATCGCTGGCTTTACCACTCAGCACTACCATACCGCTGATGGGCAAATGGTCTACTGTTATAGACTCGCCGACCACACTTATTCCGGTATTTACTGACCTTGTATCTGCGGCAGGCACTACCTACACCTACCCCACCACTGCCCCATGCAGCGACAGGCATGTGAATGCCTACTACCATGTGAACAGGGTACATGCTTTTATGAAGGGCTACTTCCCGACCTTCACCGGCATGGATTTTTCGCTGCCTACCAATATAGATATGACCAGCGGCACATGCAACGCATTCTATAGCGGCACCGACATTAATTTTTATGCGGCGAGCGCAACCTGCAACTCATTTGCGGAGATCGGCGATATTATCTATCACGAATACGGCCACGGCATTACCGACCATTTTTACACGATGGTGACCGGGAGTACCATTGAGAACGGTGCACTGAATGAAGCTACATCTGATACCTGGGCTATGAGCATTACCCATAGCGCTATACTAGGGCAAAATTCCTTTGTAGGCTATGGTGGCTTTATCCGCCGTTACGACATGACCCCGCAGGTGTACCCTGTGGACCTTACCGCGTACTCGACTGGGTATGCAGATACGCATAAGAACGGCCAGATCATAGCAGGTACCTGGTGGGACCTCGGCGTGGCGCTGGGCAGCGAAGACAGCATGACCAAATACTTCACAGATGTATACTACGATGCACCCGATGGCCCTGATGGGACGGAGGGAGCAGTATACCAGTCTATGCTGATAGATGTGCTGATGGCAGACGATAACAACCACAACCTCTCTGACGGCACACCGCACTACAACCAGATCATCTCTGCATTTGCCAGGCACGGCATATACCTGGAAGGCGATGTAGAAGTGACAACTACCGAATTGGGCGTACAACCAGCGGGCGCACCAATACCGGTTACCTCCTACCTGAACATGACGAATTACTCCCATTTCAAAGACTTCACCCTGTACTATCGTGTGAACAGTATAGGAGCATGGACACCTACGCTAATGGCCCGCTCAGGGCCACGCTATGTAGGCTCTATACCCGCACAGACAGCAGGCGCAGTGGTAGAATACTACTTCATCATACACGATTCGCTGAACACAGCCAATGGCTACTTCCCTACTACCTGCAACCCGAGTATGCCGGCCAACCAAACAACCATACCTTACCAGTTTGCGGTAGGTGTGCAGTCTATAGACAGCAACAACTTTGAAGGCTCAACCGCAGGCTGGGGCATTGGCGGCAATGCAGGGGATAATGCTACCGATGGCCTTTGGCAGCAAGCTGTTCCATCACCCGGCCTGTTTCCTTCATGGCCAACAGGTGATCATACTTCCGGCCTTGGGCAGTGCTTAGTTACCGGCAGCGGCACAGCAGGCAGCAGCTTCTATGGCCTTAGCGTTACCGGTGGCGCATCCTCAGTACTCACACCGGTATTCGATATCAGCAGCTATACCACACCGGTCATTTCTTATTACCGCTGGTTCTCTAATGAGCAGGGCTTTGAGAATTTTAAGAACGACCCATGGATCGTGAAGGTAAGAGACGCATCATCATCTACCTGGCAGACCGTAGAAAGCACCTACCAGGCCGATCCAAGCTGGAGGCACAGGATATTCCCGGTAAGCGCATTCCTGCCGGCCACCACCACACAGATACAATTACAGTTCTTCGCATCAGACTCTATCCTCTCCAACTGGGCTGATGGCGGACAGAGCATTACAGTAGGTGGTGTGGATGATTTTGTACTGTATGATAAAGAACGCTTCTCAGGCGTAGCTTCTATATCGGCAGCAAAGCCACAGGTATTCCCCAACCCCGCTGATGATAAGATACAGGTAGTGATGCCCGCAGGCGCAACCGCAAAAATAACGCTGTATGATATGGCAGGCCGCACGGTATCCGGCAACATCACAGATGCAGGCAACGGCAATTACTCCATTGATACAAGGTCGCTTGCATCAGGGTCTTATAACCTGACCATACAAAGCGATGCTTGTATCATTTCGCAGAAGGTGGTGGTGACACATCCGTAATACATTCAGAGACTCCATAAACAACAGCCCCGAGAATGTTCGGGGCTGTTGTTTTAGTTAAACGAGGTAATATCTATTCGGCCATCATTTGCTCAATTACTTTGGAGATACTCTCCGCATTTGGTTTGGAGAAGTAATCGCCATCGGTAGAGTATGCGGGGCGATGCGCATTGGCGGATATGGTACGTGGCGTTACATCCAGCCACCTAAAACCACCCTGTATCTCCATCACGTGCTGGAACATATAGGCGGTAGCGCCGCCGGGCACGTCCTCATCTATAAACACTATGCGGTTGGTCTTTTTCAAAGACTCAACAATAGTATGGTTCACATCGAATGGAAGCAGCGTGCGCACATCTATGATCTCGCAGCTGATGCCTTGCGGGGCGAGGTAGTTATTCACAGCCTCATCTATCACGCGGAGCGTAGAACCGTAAGACACAATGGTAATATCTGTACCCTCCTTCACCACCTCAGGTATACCGAAGGGAACGGTGAAATCGCCGAGGTTGGTAGGCAGTTTTTCTTTAAGCCTGTAACCATTGAGGCACTCGATCACCAGGCCCGGCTCATCGCTGCGCAGGAGGGTGTTGTACATACCGGCTGCCTGCGTCATATTGCGTGGCACGCATACATACATACCCCGAATGGAATTGAGTATCATGCCTATGGGCGAGCCGCTGTGCCACAAGCCTTCCAATCGATGACCACGGGTGCGTACTATAAGAGGACATTTCTGCCCACCGCGGGTGCGGTATTGCAAGGTGGCCACATCATCACTTAAAGGTTGCAGGCCATACAGCAGGTAGTCGAGGTATTGTATCTCGGCGATAGGGCGCAGGCCACGCATAGCCATACCCATACCCTGCCCTATGATGGTCGCCTCGCGGATACCGGTATCAGTGATACGAAGCGGGCCATACTTATCCTGCAGGCCGGCAAAGCCCTGGTTCACATCGCCTATCTTGCCCACGTCTTCGCCAAAGGCAAATACAGCGGGGTTGTTGGCAAATGTGTAATCGAAGTATTTGTTGAGCACTTCAAAGCCATTGAGCACGGGTGCGTCTTCAGCATATACAACCGGCACCTCGGGTATCTTCATCGCATTGAAGCGCGACTCTGAGTGCAGGTGCGAGGAGTACTTTTCTTTATTATCGGACTGTATGTAATCGTAGTAGTTGCGCAGCGTACGTGTGGCTTCGCCGGTTGCGGGGCAAAGGGCCAGCACCTTGCCTACTACCTGCATCACATCTTTGCGTATAGGCTCTTTAATGGCATTCAGTTCTTTTACCAACTGTGCTATGCGCTCGCCATGCTCGCCTGCTTCATACACCACTTGTCCGCAAAGGGTGGTAGCTTGTTGTATTTGCTCCTTCACAGGGGCCAGAAAATCTTCCCATGCCCCCTGCCTTGCAGTTTTGGCCTCGTTGCGGGATTCTTCCTCCAGCTCAGACAATTCTTCTTCGGAGGCTATTTTATTCTCCAGGATGAATTGCTTCATCTTGACGATGCAATCCCATTCTTTCTCCCACTCCAGGCGTTCCTTGCTTTTATAGCGCTCATGCGAGCCTGATGTGGAGTGGCCCTGCGGCTGTGTTACCTCCTGCACATGAAAGATGGCAGGTATCTGTGTTTCGCGCACGCGGGCTATGCCCTGTTGCACGGTTTGTACCAGGCTCGCATAATCCCATCCCTTTACGGTATAGATATTGATGCCGCCTTTTTTATCGTCCCACTGCATACCTGCAAGTGCATCTGAAATTGAATTTTTTGTGGTCTGGTACTTGCGGGGCACGGAGATACCGTAGCCATCGTCCCAAACGAAAATAGCAAGTGGCACTTGCAGCACACCTGCCGCATTCACGGTTTCCCAGAAGAGCCCTTCGGAGGTGGCGGCATCACCTATGGTGCAGAACACCACCTCGTTACCTTTATTGGTAAATTTCTCAAAACCTGTTTGCAGTTCATCCACATTGCGGTACATCTTCGAGGCATAGGCGAGGCCGAGGGCTCGCACCATTTGCCCTGCTGTGGGCGATATATCGCTGCTTGATTGTGGTTCTTTAGTAAGGTCTTTCCAATCGCCATGCTCATCGAGCCAGCGGGTGCCATAGTGGCCATTCATCATACGGCCTGCCGATGCGGGTTCGTTTTCCACACTCATATCTGCATACAACTGCGCAAAGAACTTGCGGATATCGCTCATGCCGGTGGCGAACATAAGGGTCTGATCGCGGTAATAGCCGGAGCGAATATCGCCGGGTTTGAAGCATTTGGCTACAGCTATCTGTGCCAGCTCCTTGCCATCGCCAAAGATGCCGAATTTGGCCTTGCCGGTAAGCACCTCGCGGCGGCCTATAAGACTGGCCTCACGGCTGGCCACCGCAATACGGTAATCGTCCAGCACCCCTTGTTTGAACTCCTCAAATGACAACCTTACAGTTTTTGATGACGCAGCAGTTACAGGCATAGAAATAACAGTTAATACAGTAGCTTACAAAGATAGTGCTAAGCGGGAAAAACAGGAAATGAGAATTATAAATGAAAATGCGTTATTTATCCTCTAAAGACGAGCTGGTTTTTGCCTTTCTGTACTTATTGTGTTCATTTGCAAAAAAAATACGACCGGCTGCATAGTTACTAAAGTTTCATTTTCATAAAGAATGGGATATAGAATAATAAAAATAGCAATAATCATGCTAATTCTATACGCTCTTTATGCATAAAACACTTTTTAAATAGACCAAATGCTGATCATCTCTAAAAATTCGCCCCTTGTAACCATTTTAGCACCAAGGCTCTCTAAATGTGCCGTGTGCAACTGGCAATCTATGAGCTGTATCCCCTGACCTGCCAACTGCTGTACCCATTGTATGAATGCAAACTTACTTGCATTGGGTTGCAGGCTGAACATGCTTTCGCCAAAGAATACCCGCCCCAATAACACACCGTAGAGCCCACCCACCAGCTTGCCATCCTGCCACGCTTCGGCGCTATGGGCATGGCCCATGCGGTGCAGTTGTGTATATGCGGCAATGATGTCATC
>CAIVKT010000533.1 GCA_903906615.1 uncultured Bacteroidota bacterium
CAGCTATACTGCAAGCGCGGTAGGATCTGCCGCTACAGGGGTTACTCTCGGTTCGGCTCATTATGCAGCCTTTAACATTGTATCTACTGTGGATAACCAGGCCCGTATTGTGGGGAGAAATGGCAACAATTACATCATCAATACTGATAATGGTACAATAATGTCTACAGGCACCAGTGGCCTGTCTTTTGGCCTTGGCGATGTGCATACCGCAACTGCAACATCCCTGGCGGCCACCGCTTATACCAATAGCTTTTATGGCGCAGATGCTACAATGGAAGTAGGGTATGATGCTGTAAATAATGTATTGGTAACATTTAACCCGGCCTCTTTCAGTAATGGCTTTAATATTGCCTCTGATACTATCCACTCCATAGGGCTTACTACGGGCGCTTTGCTTACATCTACAGGCGGTGTGGGTATGGATGCCTTGTACGATACTGCTACACATACCAACAATGTGTACCTTACCGCAAGCACTTTACTTTCCGGCAGCCACTTGTACAGGTACAACCTGTCTTCCGGCCTTGCAGGCGCGGTAAGCGATATGGGCGCTATAGGAGCGGGCACACTTAATGTAACAGGTATTGCATTCGCTACAAGTCGCGATTCTACAGCCGCTGTATCAGGCAGCCTCATGACCGCCCTTTCTTTGAATTTAAGGCGCCTCGTAAGCTTTGATGCTGCTAATCCTACTATCATCCGCAGGGTAAGGAACATTACAGGTCTTGCTACAGGCCAAACGATGACAGCTATTGATTATTCATTCACCGGTATGCTTTATGGTTTGGGCTATAACTCTGTTACACAGATGTACCAGCTTTATACAATTGATACCACAACAGGTGTAGCAACAGCAGTGAACAGTACACCCATCAGCCTGGCGCTTGGCACCGATGATGGCTCCGGTAATTATGTGAATGTGGGCTTCCGCTTCATCCCTACTGCTCCCAACATGATACGTGTTACCGGTAACAACGGCATGGTGAATGCGCAGATCAATGCCACCACAGGTGCGATAGCTTCTACAGATGGCGCTATAGCTTACGAAGCAGGCGATGCGTCTTTCGGTACTACTGCTAATCTTTCTTCGGTAGCTTATACAGGCTTCAGCGGCGATACTGCAACCCACATGTTCGGTTTTGATGCCAGCACAGGCGCTATGGTCATGTTTGGTGCTACAGGCTCAGGCTCCAGCGGCAGCATCTCTACCGATATTAGCCTCGCGTCTACATTTTCTTTGTTGTCGCATACTACTTCGTATAACAATGGCTACATAGACATTGCCTTTAATAACACTACCTCCGATAATACAGGTTTCATTGTCTCTAACTATGTAGGCGACAGCAGCGGCCAGGCCAACTATTCTGTGATCTACGACCTGAGCGCTATGCTCAGCGGCTACCACAGGGGTACAAGCGTTGCTCCTACCCGCACAGGTAATGTAGGCTATGGTACACCCGTAAAAGATGCGGTGATACAGAAAGCGGGATCATCATCAACAGGTTTTGCTACTTATAATGTACATGGCAATGACCTGCTGGTTTATCCTAATCCTGTTGAGAACAGCACACGTATCGTACTCGACCAATCTCCTGCGTCACCCGTGAACGTTGATGTGATAGATATGAACGGACAGATAGTACGCAACTATTCTTATCCAGCAGGTACTTACAATATCGATGTGGACATGAGCAGGCTTCCCGCAGGCTTATACAGTGTGCGTGTATCCGGCGACAGCATAGCCGACCACAACCTGAAAGTTGTAAAGAACTAAATTTTGTTTTGTGTGAAAAGCAGAAGGCCATCCACTTATGTGGGTGGTCTTTTTTGCGTAATGGGGATTTGATGTTATTTTCGCAGAAATAGCTACAAACCAATGAGAAACATAATACTCGTAGTTGCTTTGTCTGCCGCAAATACATGCTGGTGTACTACAGCGGGCGCGCAAGGCACTTCGCCAACAGCCGCACCTGCTCCATCCGTCTTTAATTATGTAGAGCAGATGCCGCAGCCTCCCTATGATCTCGGGAAATACCTTTCCGAAAATATACAGTACCCCGAAAACGCAAGGGAGAACAATATAGAAGGCCGTGTGATCATCAGATTCGTGGTGAATGAAGATGGTCATATCTCTGACTGCGCGATAGTAAAAAGCGTAAGCGGCGATTGTGACACGGAGGCATTGCGTGTGATCAAAAACATGCCCGCCTAGAAGCCCGGCCGCCAGAACGGAAAGGAAGTAAAAGTATATTACAACCAGCCTATCTCTTTTAAGCTGGAAGACCCCGAGCCGGTAAAGGATACGCTGAATAAAAAAGCCATTGTAACACATACTATGTCGCGTGAGGAGGAAGATATGTCTCCTGACATAAAACCGACACCACCTCCTGCCATGATATATACTTACGTGGAGCAGCCGCCAATGGCAGGTTTCAACTTGTTGGCCTATATCCGGCAAAACCTGCAATACCCGGAGGGCGCGCAACGGGCTAAAATTGAAGGGCGGGTGATCGTGAAATTCGTAGTTAATGAGGATGGCAGTATTTCTGATGCAACAGCAGTTAGAGGTATAGGCGCAGGCTGTGATGAAGAAGCGGTGCGGGTGATCAGGAACATGCCGCGCTGGAAGCCCGGTACGCAGAATGGCAAACCGGTTAAAGTATATTTTACACAGCCTATTAATTTCAAGTTAACCAATGGCCGTTAATAGGTTCTTTAAACAAAAAACAGGAATGAAATACCTCATCGCAATTGTATTGTTATGCACTGCCACACACGCAGATGCACAAAGCACAGCAAAGACGGATACTGCAAAAGCGCGCGCTCCGGTCTTTGTGTATGTGGAGCAGATGCCCACCCAATCTTACGACCTCAATAAGTATGTGAGCGAACACATAAAGTACCCTAAAGAAGCAAGGGAGAATAACGTAGAGGGCAGGGTGATCGTAAAATTTGTAGTGAACGAAGACGGCACCTTATCAGATGTAACAGTAGTAAGGGGCATAGGCGCTGGCTGCGATGAAGAAGCCATCCGTATGGTGAGATCCATGCCGCCATGGAATGCCGCAAAGCAAGGCGGTAATAAAGTAAAATGCTACTACACATTGCCGGTGATCTTTAAGCTGGACGAAAAGAAATAGCTGCTAATTTTAATTGAAGGGGGCGCTCATAAATTTCTCCTACTTTTGCCCCATGTTATCAATGGATCTTACCGGTAAGACCGCCCTTGTGGGTGGCAGCACACAGGGCATAGGGCTCGCCTCGGCGCAGGCTATGGCATCACTCGGCGCTACATGCGTGCTCATCTCCCGCAATGAAGACAAGCTGAAGGCTGCCGTGCAAACGCTACCCGCCGCTGCAGGCCAGCAACACAGCTACCTTGTGGCCGACTATGCGCAGCCCGGGCAGGTGCGCGAAGTGGTCAGCGCATTTGTAAAAGACCATACGGTGCATATACTCGTCAACAACAGCGGTGGCCCTGCGGGTGGCCCTGCCATGAAGGCTAAGCCCGAAGAATTTCTGCAGGCATTTCAGCAGCACCTTATCTGCAACCACATCATCACCACTTTGGTAATGGAGGGCATGAAGGAGCAAGGCTATGGCCGCATCATCAATATCATTTCCACATCAGTAAAAATACCTTTGAAGGACCTGGGCGTATCCAATACAATACGGGGTGCGGTAGCGTCGTGGGCCAAGACCATGGCCAATGAGCTGGGGCAATACGGTATCACGGTAAATAATGTGCTGCCGGGCGCCACATCTACCGGGCGGCTGGACACGATACTCAATAATAAATCGACAAAGACAGGCAGGGAGAAGGCCGATGTGGAAAAAGAAATGCTGGAGGAAATACCTGCGCGCCGTTTTGGTAAGCCGGAGGAAATAGCCGCAATGGTCGCCTTCCTGGCCAGCCCGGCAGCAGGCTATGTAAATGGCACTTCCATACCCGTAGATGGCGGGCGCAC
>CAIVKT010000534.1 GCA_903906615.1 uncultured Bacteroidota bacterium
CAAAGCTGTTCAGCAGGCTGCGCATCGTAGCGCCTTCCTTGGCCATGTCTATGAATATCTCGCCCAGCGTACCATCTGTGTATTCGCCTGTGCGCAGGAACAATGCCTGGCCGCCTACTTTACCCTTAATGGTATAACCACGGCGTTTTGCGGGCAGCTGCTTGCGCTCTACTATGCGGCTCAGTTCACGCTTCAGCTGTGTGTCGGGGCTATCCTGTACACGGCGGTTCACTTCTTCAAACAGCTCATGCACGGTCAGCTTGCTCATATCCACTATCTGGCTGATCTCTGCTGCTGCTTCCGCTTCTATAGCATCTGTTTTTTGTTTCTTATCGCTCTTGGTGCTCAGTGGCTGGCTCAGCTTCGATCCGTCGCGGTACAGCGCGCACGCCTTCAGGCCCAGCTTCCAGCTCAGGTAGTAGCAATCCTTTATTTCCTCTATGTTAGCCTCGTTCGGCAGGTTGATCGTTTTAGAGATCGCGCCGCTGATGAAAGGCTGCACCGCGCCCATCATACGGATGTGGCCATGTGCATGTATGAAACGCTCGCCCTTCTTGCCGCACTTGTTAGCGCAGTCGAATACAGACAAATGCTCGTCCTTCAGGAATGGTGCGCCCTCTACCGTCATGGTACCGCAGGCGTAGTCGTTGGCTGCATCTATCTCCGCATCAGAGAAGCCTAATCCTTCCAGCAGGTTGAAGTCAGGTGCAAAATACTGCTCCGGTGTAAAGCCGATGCGCTGCAGGCATTCTTCGCCGAGGTTATAATGATTGAATACAAATCCTATTTCAAAAGCGCTTTCTACCAGCGTATCCAGTTTCTTTAGCTCTTCTGCTATAAAGCCCTTTTCGCTCAGGCTCTGGTGATTGATGTAAGGTGCGCCTGCAAATGTGCCATGGCCCTTCGCAAACTTTACGATAGCATCTACATGCTCCGGGCTGTAGCCCAGCTTCTTCAGCGCCGCAGGTATAGACTGGTTGATGATTTTAAAATAACCGCCACCCGAAAGCTTCTTGAATTTCACCAGCGCGAAGTCCGGCTCCAGGCCTGTGGTATCACAGTCCATCACCAGGCCTATAGTGCCTGTAGGCGCTATCACGGTAGCCTGTGCGTTGCGGTAGCCATGCAGCTCGCCCATCTGCACTGCTTCGTCCCATGCCCTGGTAGCTGCTTTCAGCAGGTAGTCTGGGCAATACTTGGCATTGATGCCGAGTGGCTTTATTTCAAGTCCTTCATACGCATCAGCTGCGTCATAGGCTGCCGCGCGGTGGTTGCGCATTACACGCATCATATGTTCTTTATTCTCTGCGTAGCGAGGGAAAGCGCCCAGGGTGGCCGCCATCTCAGCAGATGTCTTGTAAGACACGCCGTTCATGATGGCAGTGATAGCGCCTGCTATGCCGCGGGCTTCTTCACTGTCGTAGGCCAGGCCGCTCACCATCAGCATAGAGCCCAGGTTGGCGTAGCCAAGTCCCAGTGTGCGGTAGTCATAGCTTAGCTGTGCTACTTCAGGCGATGGGAACTGCGCCATCAGCACAGATATTTCCAGCACCACGGTCCACAGCCTTACCATGTATTCAAATCCTTCCACGTCAAATTTGCCGGTCTCTTCATTATAGAAGCGGCGCAGGTTCAGCGAGGCCAGGTTACATGCGGTATTATCGAGGAACATATATTCCGAGCATGGGTTCGATGCCCTGATCGGCCCGCCCTCAGGGCAGGTATGCCATTCGTTGATCGTTGTATCGTATTGTGTACCCGGGTCGGCACAGCGCCATGCGGCATAAGATACCTTCTCCCACAGTTCTTTTGCGGGTATGGTCTTCATTGTTTTGCCGGTGCTGCGGGCGGTCATTTCCCAGTCGCCGTTCTGCTCCAGTACCTGGAAGAATTTATTGGGTATGCGTACCGAGTTATTAGAGTTCTGGCCCGATACTGTCCTGTATGCCTCTCCTTCGTAGTCCGATGAATATCCTGCTGCTATCAGGGCGGCTACTTTCTTTTCTTCTTCTACCTTCCAGTCTATGAAGTTCACTACTTCCGGGTGGTCCAGGTCCAGGCACACCATCTTGGCTGCGCGGCGGGTGGTGCCACCGCTCTTTATAGCGCCCGCTGCGCGGTCGCCTATTTTCAGGAAGCTCATCAGCCCGCTCGATGTGCCACCACCGCTTAGCTTTTCGCCTTCTGCCCTTATATTAGAATAGTTGGTACCCACACCCGATCCGTATTTGAATATACGCGCCTCACGCACCCACAGGTCCATGATGCCGCCATCGTTCACCAGGTCGTCATCTACGCTCAGTATAAAGCAGGCATGTGGCTGGGGGCGCTCATAAGCATTCTTCGAGCGCTC
>CAIVKT010000535.1 GCA_903906615.1 uncultured Bacteroidota bacterium
AGTACCAGCGCCACGCCCATGATGGCATTGAAGTAAGTAGGTTTCGCTTTTTTGCCTGTCGCCATTAGTGGTTAATTCAGTTGCGGGTATTAATATACGCGCACGTTGTTCAAAAATATATAAAAACACGGGCATTTTGGCGGCGGTTGCGCCTATTTAACAAAATGCGTGTATGGTACTGTGCGAATAGCGTAGCCCCTACGGGGCAATACTTGTTTGTAGCCCTTGTAGTGCTGCTATCCCTTTACTAATTAGCTTTCTTCTTTTCTGCCTTCTTCTTTTCTGCCTTCTTCTTTTCGGGTTGTGGCATGAGTGTTGTGAACGCAACAGAAGTATCGGCTGCAGGTGCGGCGCCCTTGATGTCGAGCTGGGTAGGGCCGCTTTTGATGACAACACCGGTAACCATCATGTCTTTGGCACCAGGGTACACGATCTTTACATTATAAGTGCCGGGCATTACCGCATTGGTCTCGTAGTGGCCCATAGAGTCGGTATAGCCTGATGCGATGATGGTGGAATCTTTCTGGTAAATGAATGCCTCTACGCCACGCACGGGGTGGTAGTGCGCATCCCTGATGGTCCCCTCAACAGATGGCCTTACAGGCTTGTGTGCAGGAGCGCCCTTATGGGCAGCAGGGTTCTTGGTTTGTGCAAAAGCAGATGCGACTGCGCAGATGCAAACGGCCGTAGCCATTATTCTTTTCATAAAAATTTGTGTGTGTAGTTATTGACTAAGCCTTTAATTAAGCCTTTAAAAGTAAGCAATATTATAAAAAATCAATAAAATGTTGGTTTTGAGGGCGCAGGGCGGCAGTTCGGCTTATATTTGCCTTATATTACACATACATTGGCATCAATAAAAAAATTAGCAGGGCAAACGGCATGGTATGGCATCAGCTCCATAGCGGCGCGGTTCATTAACTACCTGCTGACCCCATACCTTACCTACAAACTGTCGGAGGCTACCTATGGCGAGCAGAGCACCATCTATGCGGCCATACCCTTCCTTAATGTGGTCTTTACCTATGGTATGGAAACGGCTTACTTCCGCTACAGCAATAAAGACGAGAGCGATGAGCAAAAAGTGTTCAGCACAGCCAGCTTTTCGCTCATAGCTTCTACAGTGTTCCTTACCGGTGTATTGCTATTGTGCAGGCAATCAGTTGCCACCTTACTGAATATACAAATGCACCCGGAGTTCATCACCTGGTCGGCATATGTGATAGCGCTGGATACGCTCACCACGCTGCCCTTTGCCAAGCTGCGCTTCAGCAACCGTCCAAAGAAATACGCCTTCATACGGGTGATGAATATACTGATGAATGTGGGCCTTGTATATTTCTTCTACAGCCAGTTGCCCCTTCTTGCTGCGGCGCATCCCGGGTCCATCTTCGCGAGGTATTACGACCCCAATGTGGGAGCGGGCTACTACATTATTGCCAATATTGTGGCCTCCGCGCTCACCTTTGTGATGCTGCTACCGGAGTTCCTTTCTGTAAAATTGAAATGGAGCAGCGCGCTGTGGAAAGAAATGATGGTGTACTCCCTGCCGCTGATGGTGGCTGGCTTTGGGGGTATGATCAATGAAACGTTCGACCGCATCATGCTGGGGTGGTGGGCGCCTGTGCCTACGGCTGAGGGCCGCCTGCGGCAGGTGGGTATCTACTCGGCCTGCTACAAGCTGTCGCTGCTCATCACGCTGTTCATACAGGCATTCAGGATGGGGGCAGAGCCGTTCTTCTTCCAGCACTCGAAGGGCGAGGATGCGCCCAAGACCTATGCACGGGTGATGAAGTTTTTTGTGATCACCATCTGCTGCATGTTCCTGTTCGTGATGCTGTACCTCGATGTGTGGAAGCACTTTATACGCAACAGGCATATGTGGGAGGGATTGAAAGTGGTGCCTATACTGCTGGTGGCCAATATGTCGCTGGGGGTGTATTACAACCTGGCCATCTGGTACAAGCTGTCGCACAACACAAGAGCGGGCGCTACCATTACGATCATAGGCGCGGTCATAACGCTGCTCATCAATTACTTCTTCATACCCCGTTACAGCTATATGGCGTGCGCATGGGCCACTATGATCTGCTACAGCAGTATGATGGTGATATCGTACATATGGGGGCAGCGGGTGTACCCCGTGCCGTACAATGCCAAAAAGCTGCTCGGCTTTTTCGGGGTGATGCTCGTGTTCTATTTTGTGGATGTAGCCGTGTGCGCGATCACAGATATGTTCCTTATTCGTTTCATAGCGGGTACGGTGCTAATGCTGCTGTTCCTGCGGTTTGTATTGGGGGTGGAAAGAAAGGAGTTGCAACGGATGCCTGTGATCGGGAAGTATGTGAAATAACCCAGACCCTTCTAAAGGAGTCCGTTTGGTTGAGTTGCTTCATCAGCGCGAGGGTGTTGGTGGGACACCAACACCGGCGGGAGAAGCGGAACCTTGTGCCGGACGCGAGTACAACCCCTACCCTAAAGGGGGAAGTTTGGTTGAGTTGCTTCATCAATATAAGTGAGTTAATACCTACAGAAAAAATTAAAAAATTTGAGGCACGCAATGGCTCCCGGCACAAGGTCCCGCTTTTTAAACGGGCGGGTAGGGGTTGTAATCGCGCTATTCACAATCCCAAGTCTTTAACTTTTATCTCCTCCCCGCTTCTCCTGATAAAGTGTATCAGGTTCCTATCATTCCAGGAACGAAGAATGTCCAGAGTAAGTTTAGTGTGGCCATTGAAGGAAAGATGTATATCGCGTTCATGACAAAAAAGTAACTGCACCTCCATTTCTTTAATCACGATGTACACATCATTACCGGGAAATTCGTTTTCCCGTGATTTATACGTCTCAACTTCAGACATAATGTTTGTTGCATTAGTGTCAAAAGAGGTCCAGTCGCCCCATGACCAGCCAAAATACATCTCTACATTGGTAATATTATTTTTCAGTAGTTGTTTAAGTACAATATCCATTTCAGCCAGAAAATACCGATCATCCATCATGGGTGTATATACTTCTGTAGCTAATTCCATGGTTTACTATTTTTTAAAATAAAAAATTACATCGGGTCCACATCAAAGATCACCTGCACATTGGCGTTGCCTTTTTTACCGAGTATCTGTTGCTTGTGGTCTTTGAGGAAGGTGCGGAGGGCGGTGGATATTTTATTGTCGCGCGGGCATTTGATCCATATCTCCTGTATGTATTGGTTGCGCACACGTGGCACTATGGCCGGGCCGGGGCCTTGTACCAGTATCTCTGCAAAAGTTTGCAGCGCTTCGGCCATTTGTGTGGCGGCGTTTATGGCCTTTGTTTCATCGGCATGTTTAAAGATGACCTTGATGATGCGGCTATAGGGCGGGTAAGAAAAATGCTCCCTGAATTTTATTTCGTGCGCGTAAAACTCATGCACGTTGTGCTCCTTCACCCATTGCAGTACCGGGTGTGCCAGGTTGTAAGCCTGTATCAGCACACGGCCATTGCCATCGGCACGGCCGGCACGGCCACTCACCTGCTCCATGATCTGAAAGGCCCGCTCGTTCACCCTGAAGTCGGGAAAGCTCAACAGGCTGTCGGCGCTGAGTATGCCCACCAGCGCTACCGATGCGAAATCCAGCCCCTTCACCACCATTTGTGTGCCTACGAGTATATCCACCTTGCGCTGCTCCAGCTTAGTGAGCAACTCGCCCATACTGTGCTTGCCGCGCATACTGTCTACGTCCATACGGGCCACACGGGCATTCGGGAATACCTGCTGCACCTCTTCTTCTATACGCTCGGTGCCAAAGCTTTTGCTGGCGAGCTGGGTGCTGTTGCACTGCGGGCATACGTGCATCACAGGGGCTTTGAGGCCGCAGTAGTGGCAGTGCAGTTTGTCGGTACTTTTGTGGTAAGTGAGCGATACCGCGCAGTTGCGGCACTGCGGCACCCAGCCGCATACTGTACATATCTGGAAGGGGGCATACCCCCGCCTGTTCTGGAACAGGATCACCTGCTTGCGCTGTTGCAACGCATCTGTTATAGCTACGATCAGCTCGGGTGTCAGTATCTTTAATCCCTGCGGTGCGGTGGTAGCCAATGACTTCGCATTGATCACTTCTATCACCGGCATCTGCACGCCCAGGTAGCGGTCTTTTAGGGCCACATAGGCATACTTTTTCTGCTGTACATTAAAGAGGCTTTCCACCGATGGCGTAGCTGATCCCAGTATCACCTTTGCATCAAACAGTGAGGCCAGGTATATAGCCGCATCGCGCGCATGAAAGCGGGGGGCGGGGTCTTTCTGTTTGTATGAGGTATCATGCTCTTCGTCCGCTATGATCACGCCTATATCGTTGTAGGGCAGCCACAGGGCAGAGCGCGGACCTGCCACTACTTTGTATGCGCCCTTGCGCACCTTCTCCCATATCTCCACCCGCTCATTATTACTGAAGTGCGAATGATACACGCCCAGGTCATCTCCAAAATAAGCATGCAGCCGCGATACCAGTTGAGTGGTAAGCCCTATCTCCGGCAGCAGCAGTATAGCCTGCTTGCCTGCGGCTATGCACTCCTTTATCTTGTTGATGTATAGCAGTGTTTTACCACTGCCCGTTACGCCATGCAGCAAGGCTACGTTCTTTTCTTTCAGCCCTTCGTTCAGTTCGTGGTAGGCGGTTTGCTGTGCCGGTGATAAAATAATATCCTTTGCTTCCTTTTGCTCAGGGAAAAAGACGCGGTCTACATTTTTCTCTTCTACTGTAAATATGCCCTTATCGGTCAATGCTTTTACCTGCGTGGCCGATGCGCCTGTGCGGTCTATGAGGTCGGCCTGCTTCACTACACCGTGCTTTATATTCAACTCGGTATAGGCCATCAGCAATTCCAGTTGCTTGGGTGCACGTGATAGCTGATCGAACAGGGCTATGAGTTCTTTCTCGTCTTTATATTTTGCGGCCAGTGTCACCACCTTCTCCCGCCGTGGGCGGTAAGATGTTTCCAGGTTCTCATTGATGCGCACCACCTCCTGCTCCAGCAGCTCATTGATCACCGCCGCGAAATGGCGCGCGCCAACTACCGCGCGCAGCTCAGTGATGGTGAGCTCCATACGCACCTGCAATGCCTCAGCGGCCAGGTGGGCCTCGTGGCTCCAGTCATACACCACGCTTTCATCCCCCACCCATTCCAGGCGGGTCTCGCCCATCAGCTTCAGGTGGGCGGGCAGGGCTGCCTGCATCACCTCGCCGGGGGCAGCCATATAGTATTGCCCTATCCACCGCCAAAACTGCAGTTGCTTGTCATTCACTACCGGCTCCTCGTCTATGATGCCGCGAATGGGCTTTACCATGTACAGCTCCGGTTTCTCGTTGTGCAGCCGCTCTATGATGCCCGAATACTGTTTGTTTCGGCCTAATTCCACCTCTACCCGCATACCGGGGCGCAGGAATTCCTGCATCTCGTGCGGAACACCATAAGTAAGCACCTGCGGCAAATTGAGGGGAAGGATAACATCGGCAAACATAGGTGCAAGTTAATTAGACAATTCGGCAATGAGACAATTTGCCAATCACCTGAAAATGAAGGAATAAAATAAGCCCATAGAAAATAACTATACTCAGGAAACTTTTTTTATCAAAAACGTTTCCATAGTTTTGTGCCCGAAATGGAACCGTTAACCAAAATACTGACCTCATCCGCCGAATTGTTTAGCCAATATGGCTTTAAAACAATTACGATGGATGATATTGCCCGCCGGGCGGGTATTTCTAAAAAAACGCTTTACCAGCATTTTGCCAATAAGCAGGAGGTCGTGAATGAATCTGTTATGTGGTATCAAAACCATATGGCAGAAAGTTGCCAGATGCAGATAAAGGATGCCATGGATGCCATAGATGCCATGGTACAGATGATCGCTTTTATGGATGAGACCCACAAGCGCATCAACCCTATGGCGTTATTTGAAATGCAACGCTTCTTCCCGGAAGCCTACAACACATTCAGGGAACAGCTATCTATTCGTGATGTTGCCATGATCCGGGAGAATATAGAACAGGGCATGAAAGAAGGCATATACCGCGAGGGGCTGAATGCCGACCTGCTGGCGAGGTACCGTGTGGAATCGTCCCTGCTCATACTACAGCCCAACCTGCTGGTGAATGACCGCAGCGACCTGATGTCGGTGGCCCTGGAAGTTGCCGAGCATTTTATGTATGGCATTATGAATACAAAGGGAGAAGCACTTTATCAGAAATACAAAACAAAATATTTAAAGCAAGCAAAATAAATTTATGAGAAGACTCTGTATCATATTATTAGGTGTTCTTTCCTTTTCTTCAGCAACCTATGCGCAGGAAACCATGCGGATGAGCCTGAATGAATGTATGGACTATGCCCTGAAACATAACTACAACGTGAAGAACGCACGTATAGATGTACTCATTCAGACCATTCAGAATAAAGAGACACTTTCCGCTTCTTACCCGCATATTAACGGCAAAGCCGAATTTGATGATTTTTACGTTCCCCAAAGTACATTCATTGACGCCAGCACCTTCGCCTTTCCGGGCACACCGGCTGCGCCAAAAGGCACTATTGAAGCACTCAACTTCACACTGCCATATGCCGCCTCCGCCAGCGTTACCACCTCACAGCTTTTATTTGACGGAGCTGTATTTGTAGCATGGAAAGCCCGCAACAGTGTATTGGAATTTGCCCACAAAAATCAGGAGGTGACCGAAGAGAACATACGGTACAACATATATAAATCGTACAATTCTCTTGTTATTGCCTACCGGCAGTATAGCATTGTCAGTAGTTCCCTGTCTTATGCGCGCAGCTTGCAGCACGACCTGGAAGTAACCCGCCAGAACGGGTTTGCCGAAAAAATTGACGTTGAACGCACCGATGTACAGGTTAACAACCTGGCAACTGACAGCATCAGTATAGGTAATATGCTGACGATATCAGAAGATGCGTTGAAGTACCAGATAGGTATGGACATGAGCAATAAACTCGTGCTTACCGACACGATGGTGGAAGAACGTAAGCAAGCTGCTCTTGACTTGCTGGTGCAGGAAAAAAGCTATGATCGCGTGCCGGAATACAGCGCCCTTACATCTGCACTTACGCTGAACCAGTACAACCTGAAACGTTACCAGCTTTCCGCACTGCCATCGCTCAATGCGTTCTGGTCTTATGGATCAAATTATGGATCTACGAGGGCCAGTGATATGTTCCTGTTCAACAGATATTCACCAAGCTCTGTAATTGGCATCCAGCTCAATGTGCCGATCTATAACGGTTCATTAAGGCACTATCAGGTGCAGGAGGCGAAGATGAATATTGAAAAATCGGAAAATAACCTGGCTAATATGAAGCAAACTATAGATTTCCAGGTTTCGCAGTCGCGTACCACATTAAAGAATGCCATACTGCAGGCTCAAAGTCAGCACCGCAATATGGACCTCGCAGATGATGTGCTGGACCTTGCCCAAAAGAAGTACAAAGCCGGAGTGGGCAGCAACCTCGAAGTAACACAAGCACAAACCGATCAACTTCGCGCGCAGACGAATTATTTTAATGCCCTGCTGGATATTATCAACGCAGAAGCCGACCTGAAAAAAGCACTTGGCCTTTTAAAATAACCCATATTCACTAACGACTCCCGATAGCTATCGGGACTAACAACTAAACTTCTAAACATAAGATAATGAAACGTTTATTCCTTTTACTTGTTCCCGCGATCATCCTGGCATCCTGCGGCGGTGGCAAAACCGATAAGACCGGCAACTTAGCCAAGCTGAAAGCAGAACGCGCCAAGCTGGACGAACAGATAAAAACACTGGAAGGCCCGGGCAGCGATACCTCGAAGAAGGCCACAGCAATATCTGTAATGACCTTACAGCCTACCGACTTTGTGGCTACTATCAATGTGCAGTCGCAGATCACCGGCGACCAGAATATATATGCCAGCCCGCAAGCCGCTGGTATTGTGAATAATATATTGGTGCATACGGGCGAGCATGTGGCTAAAGGTCAGGTACTTGCAATACTTGATGCAGCCGCTATACAGCAACAGATAGACGGCCAGCAAACACAGTTGACCCTTGCAAAAACCGTATATGAAAAGCAAAAAAACCTCTGGTCACAGAATATAGGTACCGAGGTGCAGCTTTTACAGGCCAAGGCAAACTACGAAACAGCACAAAGCCAGTTGGCAGGTCTTGTAGTGCAAAAAAATATGTACCGGATAGTATCGCCGATAACCGGCGTTATAGACCAGATGACGCTGAAGGTAGGTGACATAGCATCTCCCGGATCAGGAACATCGCAAAGTTCAGCAAGCATCATACGCGTAGTGAACACCGATAAGCTGAAAGCTGAAGCCAACCTGGGTGAGAACTACCTTGGCAAGGTGAAGAGCGGCAACAAAGTGACGCTCATATTCCCGGATATCAACGACTCTATTAAAACCACGCTGAGCTATGTGGCAGAAGCAGTGGACCCTAACTCCCGCGCCTTTGTAGTGCAAGTGCAATTGCATGATGCTAAACTGCACCCCAACATGTCGTGCATCATGGAGATAGCCAACTACGAAAGCAAGAACTCGCTGGTAGTACCCATATCAGTGATACAGAAAACAAGCAAGGGCGAGATGTTGTACGTGGTTGATGGAGACAAGGCCAAGGCTGTATATGTAAAGACCGGCGCTAACTCAAATGGCAGCGTAGAGATACTATCGGGCCTGCATGCAGGTGATAAGATCATCACTGCCGGCTTCGAAGACCTGGACAATGGCGACCCTATATCTGTACAACAGTAAGCATACACATCATTTTTACTTTAGCAGCTAATCATTATACATGAAAGACGCATTTAAGGAGTTTAAACCATCCAGTTGGGCGATAGATAACCGCACCGCGGTATACATTATCACCATCTTCATTACCCTCGCGGGCCTGGTCACTTACCTTACTCTGCCCAAGGAGCAGTTCCCCGAGATCAAGATACCGCAGATCATTGTACAGACCTACTTCCCCGGCACATCGCCGGAGAATATGGAGAACCTGGTGACCAAGCACCTGGAAAAGCAAATGAAGAACCTTACCGGCATCAAGAAGGTGACCAGTAATTCCTTCCAGGACTACTCGGTAGTGATAGCGGAATTCAATACTAATGTGCAGGTAGATAAAGCCAAGCAGGATGTAAAGGATGCCGTAGACAAGGCCAAGACCGATCTGCCCAAGAACCTGCCCAACCAGCCGGAGGTAAAAGACATAGACCTCTCGGAGGTGCCGATATTGAACGTGAACATATCCGGCAACTACGACCTGAACAGGCTGAAGAAATACGCCGACCGCATCAAGGACAATATAGAGGCCATGAAGCAGATCAAGCGCGTGGACATTGTAGGCGCGCTGGACAGGGAGATACAGATAAACATGGACATGTATAAAATGCAGGCTGCGGGCATCACCTTCGGAGATGTGCAAAATACTGTTGCTGCTGAGAACGTGTCAGCCACTGCGGGCCAGGTGACCATGGGTACACAAAAGCGCCTGCTGAGCATAAAGGATGAATTCAAGTCGGCAGCCGAAATAGCCAATGTGGTGGTGAAAAGCCAGCAGGGCAAGGCTGTGTACCTGCGCGATATAGCACAGGTAACAGACAGCTTCCAGGAGCAGAAGAGCTATGCCCGCCTCGATGGCGCTAATGTGATCACCCTGAACGTGATCAAGGCCAAGGGCGAGAACCTGATTGAAGCGTCGGACAATATCACGGCGCTGATGGCTAAGATGTCGGGTACAGAATTACCCAAAGACCTGAAGATAGTGATCACCGGCGACCAGTCGGAGAAAACAAAGTCTACCCTTACAGACCTTGTCAATACCATCATTATCGGTTTTATCCTTGTTACGGTTATCCTCATGTTCTTCATGGGTGTTACCAATGCGCTTTTCGTGGCCATGTCAGTTCCGCTTTCCTGTGCTGTGGCCTTCCTGGTGCTGCCTACTATTGGCTTCACTATGAATATGATCGTGCTGTTCTCCTTCCTGCTGGCGCTGGGTATAGTGGTGGATGATGCTATCGTGGTGATAGAGAATACCCACCGTATTTTTGATAACGGTAAGATACCTATAGCACAGGCGGCCAAGTTTGCCACCGGCGAGGTGTTCCTGCCCGTGCTGGCCGGTACTGCTACTACGCTGATGCCGTTTATCCCACTGGCCTTCTGGCCCGGCATTGTAGGCAACTTCTTATTTTATTTACCCATCACCCTCATCATTACCCTCGTGGCATCGCTGCTGGTAGCCTATATCATCAACCCCGTATTCGCGGCCAGTTTCATGAAGCCCCACGACTTTGATCATGAGAATGATAAGCCACGTTTCACTAAGAAAGACAGGGCGCTGGCAGTTATTTTCCTGTCTATCGCGGCTATCTGCTACCTATGCTCGGCTATTGGCACAGGCAACTTTGTAGTGTTCATATTCCTGTTCATCCTTCTGGAGAAATTTGTGCTGGCCAAAGGGATACATGCTTTCCAGAACAAGTATTGGCCTGCCTTCCAGAACTGGTATACGCGCTGGCTGAAGAAAGCGCTGGCCTATCCCGGCACGGTGATGGCGGGTACACTGGTGCTTTGCGTATTGGCTATGGTATTATTTATTATGCACGGCCCTACGCCTGTGTTCTTCCCCGCATCGCAGCCCAACTTCACTTATGTGTACCTGAACCTGCCCGTGGGCACCGACCAGGCGCATACCAATGATGTATTGCTGCAACTGGAAAAGCGTGTGAATGATGCCGTTATAGACCCTGCCACGCACAAGCGCTTTGTATCTGTGAAATCGGTGATCGCCAACGTAACGGTGGGCGCAGTAGATCCTAACAGCGGAGAGATCGGCGACTTCCCAAATAAGGGTAAGATAACAGTAGCCTACGAAGAATTCTCGAAGCGCAAAGGCGAATCTACCGTAGCCATTATGGAGAAGATACGTAATTCTGTAAAGGGCGTGCCCGGTGCAGAGATAACCGTAGACAAAGAAAGCAGCGGCCCGCCCGTGGGCAAGCCGGTAGTTATAGAAATGACCGGCGATAACCTGGATACCCTGGTGAATGTATCGGAAAGATTGAAGCGGTACCTGGTAGAGAAGCAGATACCTGGTATAGAAGAGCTGCGCAGCGACTTCCAGGCCAAGAACCCGGAGATCGTCTTCGACCTGGACCGCGAACGTATGAACTCGGAAGGCATCACCACCACTACCGTAGTGAACAACCTGCGTACAGCAGTATTCGGTACCGAGATATCCCGTTTCCGCGATCAGAATGATGATTACCCGATGACACTGCGCGTGATCGGCACAGAGCGGCAGGATATAGATGCCATACGCAATATGCCTATCGTGTACCGCGATATGGGCTTGGGAGGTATCATTCGTTCGGTGCCTATCAGCGCCTTTGCCAATGTTTATTATTCTACTACCTATGGCGGTATTAAGCGCAAGAATGAGAAGCGGTATATCAGCCTGTCTTCTAACGTGATCAGTGGCTTTAACGCTAATGAAGTGGTGGCTAATGTGAAGACCGAACTCAGCCAATTCAAATTGCCATCAGGCATAGTGCTGAAAATGGGCGGCGACCAGGAAGACCAGGCAGAGACCATGAGCTTCCTCGGTAAGGCTTTCGGTATAGCTATGGCGCTCATCTTCATGATACTTATACTGCTCTTCAACTCCATCAGTAAAACGATGATCATACTGAGCGAAGTATTGTTCAGCCTCTTTGGTGTGTTCCTGGGCCTGGGCATCTTTAAGACGCCATTCTCTATAGCCATAAGCGGTATAGGTATTGTGGCCCTTGCAGGTGTGGTGGTGCGAAACGGGATATTGCTGGTAGAGTTTATGGACCTGATGCTGAAAGAAGGCATGAGCGAGATAGATGCCATCATAGAATCGGGACGTACGCGTATGACACCGGTATTGCTTACGGCGATAGCTGCGATACTGGGCCTTATACCGCTTGCTGTGGGTATGAACATTGATTTTGCTTCCTTGTTCCAGCACCTGAACCCGCACGTGTTCTTCGGCGGCGATAGCGCCGACTTCTGGGCGCCGCTCGCATGGACCATGATCTATGGCCTCAGCTTCGCTACCTTCCTCACACTTATAGTAGTGCCTGTGATGCTGTTGCTCAGCTTCCGCTTCAAGGCGTGGATCAAGCGATTGTTTAGCAATAAGCAAGTTGCATCAATTAGCCCTACAACATATGCTTCTTTCTGGTCTCGGCTAGGAGCGTTAGTTATCGATATTATCGTACTTATGATACCGGTAGTGATTATTGTGTTGGCTTTAGGTAGTGATGCTCAGTTTTTAAAAGTAATTGTGATACTCCTTATCAGTTTATTCTATCGTACTATCATGGAATCTAGTAAGTTCATGGGCACCCTTGGGAAAAATGCTATGGGAATCATTGTGACAGATGTAGATGGTAATAGAATTACATTCCAGAAAGCATTGGGTAGAAATTTGGGTAAGTATATTTCCGGAGCTATATTAGATATCGGCTACTTGATGATGATATGGAGTGATAAAAAACAGACATTGCATGATAAAATTGCAGGCACTGTTGTAGTCAAGAGTAATTATCTGCCATAGATTTCCATTGTCCTGAAAGCAGAAGGGGCTGTCTGAAAAGATAGCCCCTTCTGCTTTTTTGTAAGATGACCTTATCGGGTTATTTCTTTGTCCAGTTCAATGAACAGACCTTCTATATCTTCAATAGACTCGAGATCATCTTCAATAGCTTTCAACCTTCTATCTATCATGTCCTTTTGCCATTGAGGTATATCACTGTCTAAATCGTCCACATCGGGATATTTAGTTTTAATTTTTCTCCAATCGCCAATGGATATTTGCACCGCAATGGTTTCTCCCGTGTTGTCTGAAACATAATTAACCGACATAAAAATCAATTTACAGGCAAAAATAAACCTTGTATAAAATTAAGAAAAATCGAACACAATACTGCGTGCGATTTTTAATATTCTACCTATAAAGAGGTTATTTTTTAGCCTGGTTCAGCGTCCTGTCTCCACTCTGCCGCTCTACCATCCAGCCGGGGTATTCTTTTGGTAAAGCGCTTACTTCATTAAGTTGTTTCAGTTCCTCATCAGATAGCTGTATAGACGTAGAGTGGATATTGTCCTTCAGTTGTTCTACTTTCCTGGCGCCAATGATGGTGCTGGTGATACCCAACTGGCGGCGCACCCATGCCAGCGCCACGGCGGCTACAGATGTTTTATGCGCTTTGCTTATCGGGTCCATTATTTCTATGATGTCGTAAGCCTTCTCTTTATTTATCGGCGGAAAGTCGAAGTTATCCCTGCGGCCACCGGCATTCTTTTCATTCTCCCTTGTATACTTACCACTGAGGAAGCCACCTGCCAGCGGGCTCCAGGGCATTACTGCCAGGTTCTGGTCTATGGCCATTGGCAGCACCTCGCGCTCTATATCGCGGCCAGCTATGGAATAGTAGTATTGCAGCCCTTCAAATTTATTCCAGCCATGCTGTGCCGCTATGCCTTGCGCCTTCATCACCATCCATGCCGGCCAGTTGCACACTGCTATGTAGCGCACCTTGCCTGAGGCTACTACATCATTCAGGGCGCGCATGGTTTGCTCCAGTGGCGTCAGCGGGTCTACGCCATGCACATACAGTATGTCTATGTGATCCATCTGCAGGCGTTGCAGGCTTTCATCTACCGATTGCAGTATGTGGTAGCGGCTCAGGCCTGCATTGTTTTGTCCTTCGCCCATACGGCCACGCACCTTGGTGGCTATGACCAGGTCGTTGCGTTTGATGCCGAGATTTTTTATAGCGCAGCCCAGCAGATGCTCCGATTGGCCGTAAGAGTATACATTGGCCGTGTCTATGAAGTTAATGCCGCCGTCTACCGCGCATTTGATCAGTTCATCGGCCTGTGCCTGTTCCAGGCCGCCTATGTTTTTCCATATACCATCGCCGCCAAAGGTCATAGTGCCAAAGCAAAGCTCTGATACCACAAGGCCGGTATTTCCTAATAAATTGTATTTCATGGTAGTTTATTTTAGACGGCAAAGGTAATGGCTCTTGCTATGGTACATACACTATAATAACTGATAGCCCGATAACCGGATATTATAGCCGCAATGAATTTGGTCCAGATAGCTACCAGGATGGAATTTGGACACTGAAATTTGGGATTTGGACACTGGGATTTGGGATTTGTCCCCTTGGAATTTGAGATTTGGACATTGGAATTTCCCCCTCAGGTATGGGCATAAAAAAAAGAGACTGTAAACAGTCTCTTTTTTAAGAACGCGAAAAGATTATTTTCTTTTAGCGGCAGTCCTTTTTGCAGGACCAGCATTCTTTTTAGCTGCAACCTTCTTAGGTGCTGCTGCTTTTTTAGCAGGCGCTGCTTTTTTAGCAGGTGCCGCTTTTTTAGCAGGTGCTGCTTTCTTCGCAGGAGCTGCTTTTTTTGCAGGTGCTGCTTTTTTAGCAGGGGCTGCCTTCTTTGCTGTTGCCATAACTGTGAATTTAAGGGTTAAACAAAAATCTTTATGCTATATGGCAAAATCGCCGTAGGGGGTTAGGCCTCGGCGATTACTGTGTCAACTGTTTTTACTGATATTAATGTCTTGGTACGTGTCTTACGGAATTCTACGATACCATCAGCTATTGCGAAGATGGTAAAGTCCTTACCTAATCCTACATTATTACCGGGGTGGTACTGGGTACCACGCTGGCGTACTATAATATTACCATTGATCGCTGGCTGACCACCGAAGATCTTAACGCCAAGTCGTTTACTATGTGAGTCCCGGCCGTTCCTTACACTGCCTTCACCTTTTTTATGTGC